>NZ_JBFBBE010000049.1:6323-68306 GCF_040682555.1 Streptomyces sp. NPDC051172 | reverse complement strand
TGAGACCGGAAACCCCCGGCGGTGGCGGCCGGCGGGGGTGGCGGTTCAGCTCACGCGCCGGGCCGCCGACCGCTACCCGCAGGTGACCGCCCTGCTGGCCGAACTGCACGCCGAAAGCGAGGAGTTCCGGCAGATCTGGCAGACACGTCCGGTCCACGCTCCCGGGCACCGCACCAAGACCCTGGACCACCCGGAAGCCGGCACGCTGCGACTGAATTGCGATGTCCTGCTCGTGCCCGAGGATGACCAGGAAGTCGTCCTGATCACGGCCGACCCCGGATCACCTGCCGTGCGGGCCCTGCACAGGCTGGCCAGGCAGGCGACCTGAAACGAAAGACGCGGGATAGGTCTCTCTCCAGCGGTCACAGCCCATCGTAACTACATGTTCGCCGGGACCTGCGCCCACCTTGATGCTGAGGCTTTCCACGCCGCCTATCCGCGCGAGCTCTTAGTGCGTCAATTCGTCGAACACATCATCCGGCAGCGTCTTGATGTACTCGATGCGTGCACGGATGGCTGCCTCGAGATTGGCCAACGACAAGCTCACCGACGGCTCGACGAAGTCTTCGTTGCCCGCCTCGGCGGTGAGTAGAGCGACAGCATCGTAGTTGCCTTCCTTGACCATGCGCTCGAAGAAGATCTTGTACCGTCCTATGTACGACGCCCCTTCGAAAATCGGGTCAGCCTTGAACGGCATGTTGTTAGGCACCTTGACCGCGCTCAACGATCCCGGCGCGCGTTCCACGAGCATGATGAAACCGAACCAGGGCTTCAACTTGCCGAACAGGCCGCGCTCCACGGCCATCTGGGAATCGGCCGCGAGCCCGAGGGCTTCCTCGGTCCGGTTGTTGAAGTTGTTGCCGAACGAGGGGCCTCGCTGGGACTTGAACTCCATCGCCGCGATCAGGGAGCCGCGGTAGAGCACCAGGAGGTCCCAGTTCTTCGCCGGGCGAAAGTACGCCGGCAGATTGTTGTGACCCTTTGTGCGCACCTCAAGGGTGATGTCCGGATTGTCGGACCATAGTTTCGCCACGGCTTCCTGCATCGCGTCCATCTGCTTGCCACCCGTGACCGCTGCACGGTTGCCCGTGTCCTTGACTCCGGTCGCCTGCCCCTGCTTCGCGGCTTGCAGGTCCAAGCCGGTCCAGTAGCCGAGAACAGCGGCGCGCCAGGTCTCGACAGGTGTCAGGTCGCTCATGGCCCTCTTCTTCTAATTGGATGCTCAGATGCTGCCGGCAGGCAGCCCGTACGCTTCTTCGGCCGCACGCGTCGCGGCCGCCCTATCGCCGGCGCGGAACGCCTCACGGAGCTTGGAGGCGATGTCTTCGGGGATTTCTTCGGGGCGCGGAACGGCGATCTTCCGCAGGTACTGCGCCTGGAATCGGAGCGTGCCGCCACGCATTTTCACGCCGTAGGCGCTCACGAAAGCCTCTGCGATCTGAGACAGCAGCAGCCCGCCGAGCACTTCCATGTCCCACGTTGACGAGACGATGTAGTACAGGTTGTGGTGCGGGTAGTAGCCGCCCGGCTCTAGTACCGGCGTGATCTGGGCTTTCATGTCCTGAAGAAGCAGCTTCGGCCGTTCGGCGAGGCCGGGGTAGACCTTGTCGATGGTGCGGTGCCAGGTGCTCGGGTTCTTCCTCGCGACGAAGCGCTTCTTGACGTTCGGGTGCGACGCGAGCGCGGCAGCGAACTTCGGGTAGTCCGCGGGATCCACGAGCCTGCCCTCGTCGTCCCACGGGTTCAGCAGCATCTTCGACGGCGTCGTGAGGCGACCTGCACGGATGTCGTCGGCCATGACGATGGGCGTCAGGCGATCTTGCTCGACGTCGATGCCGGCGTCCGGGCTGATGATGTAAGCCTTGTCGGCTCCGGTCGCGACACCAATGCTGATCTTCGTCGAGCCGTCGGCTTCCAGTGGCTGGAACTTCTCCTGAAGGTGCTCCAGCAGCTTGATGGTGTGAGGGGACCCCGCGGGCCAGAAGTCGTCGGTCTCGAACCAGCTGGGCAGGTGCGCGCCCTCCCATCCCTGGCCCGAAGCCTCCTCCGCTGTGCCCTGTACGAACGCCAAGGCTTCGCTGGCGGAGGCCGCTCCGAACGCGGCCGTGGTGTCGATGAACGTCGCGCTGCCCTGCTCGGAGTTGGCCAGCACCGTGATCGCCGGATAGGCCGAGACCTCTGCTTCAAATGCGTCCACGTCGTGCATCTGCCACACGGACTCGACCGCATAGCGTGAGGTCACGAGGCCCCGCAGGTGCTTCCCATAGGCGTTCCGCATCCAACGGTCCGCGCAGATGAACCCGACCTTCCCGCCGCTTGCGAGTATGGACAGCGAGCGCTCGTAGAAGCCGACGTAGATGTCCGCACGTCCGCGCATGGTCCGCCATGTCTTGCGGTAGGCAGCCTCGGTCTCATCGTCGAGATCCTCGGTGCGGATGTACGGCGGGTTGCCGATCACGAAATCGACATCCGTCGGTACCTCGTCGAGAAGGAAGTCGCCGTGACGCAGCCAGCCTGCAGATAGGGCTCGGGCCTCAGCGGGACTTGCCCCAGCGGCTTGGAGCATGTCTGCCGACTTCTTCTGGCAGGTCGCAACATGCTCCTGCTGGAGATCGAGACCGTACAGACAGCCAGCCAGCGCCGACAGCTCCGTGCCATGAACCTTTGCAGACTCGAGTAGTCGCTCCAGTACGGGGACGAAAAATGCTCCCGACCCGACCGACGGCTCGACGAGCTTCATCTGGGTGAGGTCCTTGTCGGCCGTGTAGCCGACCAGATCAAGAATCGTCTCGACGACCCATCGACGGGTGAAGACCTCGCCGTACTCGACCTCGTCGGGGGCGGCTGCAGCCATGGGTTCCTCTCGTCCTGGCTCACTGAACGAGCCTCACCTCAAGGCTATCTGTGGGCGCCCCTGCCAGAGGACTTCTCGCAACTACTCGGATTCGTGGCCCGATGGTGGCCCAGCGGAGTCCAGCCCTCGTGTGCCTCCGCCGACAGGCACGTGGCGCGAGACGGCCGCCGACTGAACCTCGGACTCACTCACACCACAGGCGCGGTCGCGCAGGTTCACGACCGTCCGGGCGCGCCAACTGAGACCAAAACTGAGACCACAGAACAACCAAGGGTCCGACCGCTCAGCGGTCGGACCCTTGGTTTGCCCAGGTGGGCGAGTGCGGAGGATACGAGATTCGAACTCGTGAGGGGTTGCCCCCAACACGCTTTCCAAGCGTGCGCCCTAGGCCTCTAGGCGAATCCTCCGCCGGAAACATTACATGACGTCGGAGGGTGCTTGCGAACTCGTTCGGGCGACCGGCGATCGGGTAAGGTGGGGATCAGCCCCTCACGCGGCGCTATCTGACTGAACTCCCCCAGGGCCGGAAGGCAGCAAGGGTAGGTCGGCTCTGGCGGGTGCGTGGGGGGTCTTGTGTTTCCCGGGTGCCGCCGACGTCTCCGATGCGGCCGTCAGGGGCTGGTCGCGGCGGTGCGCGCGGAGGAAGATCCGCTCGTCGACGTAGACCGCGAGGAAGAAGACGAGCGCGACGCCCAGGCCGATGACCGTGGGGTGGCGGCCGGTCGTGGGAGTGAGAACCGCGGTCATGGCGAGCCACAGGAAGACGTTGGGCGTGTTCTGCGTGATGAACATGTCGCGGCCGAGGCCGGTGTCGTGCGGGCGCAGGCGGAGGAAGAGCGCCGTCAGCCCCCGGAGGGTCGTCAGGGCCGTGGCGGTGACGGCCGTCGTCAGCAGCAGATGGACGGCCTGCGTGGCCGTCAGACCCGTCGGCGGGGTCAGCGCGAACGTGGCCAGACCCGCCAGGGGGATCAGAGCGAGGCCGCCCAGCCAGTTCCAGTTGGTGCTGAGGGCGCCCGCGCGGATCGGGTCGCGCCGGCGCAGGGCCTGGGCGCCCGCACCGGGCAGGACGAGGGCGGCGAGCAGTACGGCCGTGTAGCTGAGCAGCGCAGGTTCCAGGGTGGTGAGCGTATGGGCCGGTGCCGCGCCGCCCGGCAGCATCACCGGAAGCACCAGACCCGCCAACAGCAGCACCGGGAGGGCCAGCGAGGCGGCCACTGTGTGGCGTACGGCGAAGAAGTAGTCGCCTCCCCAGAGGAGGGAGAGGGTGGGCACCACGAGGGCCGGGGGGAGCAGGAGGAAGAGGCCGGCCAGTTCCAGGGGGAGGGAGTGGCCCGCCCAGAGCAGGATCAGGCCCAGTGCCAGTCGGGGCAGGAGCAGGGGCCCTGCCGTTTGGAGGCTCGCGAGCGGGCGGCGCAGGGTGTGCGGGTTGACGCGCAGCATGGCGAAGAACGAGCCGATCGCGAGCAGTGCCGTCAGCGTCACGGTGAACACCAAGGGGGGCACGCGTACGCCCAGGGCGAGCTGGGCGGCCGTCCCCGCCCCGGCGGCTGCGGCGATCAGCAGGGGGAGGCGGATCTCGACGATCTCGCCGAGGTCGTTCAGCAGGCCGACGGCCGCCGGGCTCGCGACCGCGCGGCGCAGGTCCTCTTCGGAGAGCGGGCGGGCGTTGGGGATCTTGAAATCGCGGTACGACTCGGGCCGGGCGCCCGCGACGACCAGCGCGAACATCTCCACGATGTACTTGTGGGCGACGACGAGGACGGTACGGCCGGCCTGGGAGGCGGGGAGCAGTACCTCGTCGTAGTAGGCCGCCACGCGCGCGTACATCTCGGTCCAGGTCTCGCCGCCGGGGGGCCGTCCGGTCGGGGAGTGGAACGCCTCGGTGTAGCCGGCGAAGCCGATGGACTTCTTCACCAGGCTCTTGTTGCGGCCGCTGTAGAGGCCGAAGTCGCGTTCCGTGAGGGCCTCGTCGATCGTGAACCGTTCCGGCGGCTCAGGCAGCCGGTCGGTGATCGTCCGGGCGGTCTCCTGGGCGCGGCGGAGGGTGGACGTGTGCACTTCGTCGATGCGTAAGCCGCTCACCGCGAGAGCGGCGACCCGTTCGGCCGCCTGCTCGGCCTGGCGCAGGCCGAGCGTGGTGAGCGGGGCGTCCAGCCGTCCGGCGAAGCGATTCTGCTCGTTGGCCTGGGACTCGCCATGGCGGATGAAGTAGAGGGGCATGAGTGTCCTTGCGGGCTGTGGGGGGTGTGAGGGGAGGGGTGGCAGGGGCACTGTGCGTTTGGTGTTGTATTTGAGCGTTCAACTTAATCATGTGGAGGCACTGTTTCTGTGAAGTAGCCGTCGAGCGACGCTCATGTTCCGTAAGAGGTGCTCGTGATCCGTCCTGGCGCTCGTCCCCGGCATCCGGGCGGCCCGCGTTGTCAGTGGGCGCCTATAACCTCGTATGCGTGTCGTCTCTCGCGCTGTACCGCCGCTATCGCCCGGAGTCGTTCGCCGAGGTCATCGGGCAGGAGCATGTAACCGACCCGCTGCAGCAGGCGCTGCGGAACAACCGGGTCAATCACGCGTACCTGTTCAGCGGGCCGCGCGGCTGCGGCAAGACGACGAGCGCACGCATCCTGGCCCGCTGCCTGAACTGCGAACAGGGACCCACGCCCACGCCCTGCGGGGAGTGCCAGTCCTGTCGCGACCTGGCGCGCAACGGACCGGGCTCCATCGACGTCATCGAGATCGACGCCGCTTCGCACGGCGGTGTGGACGACGCACGTGAACTGCGCGAGAAGGCCTTCTTCGGGCCTGCGGCCAGCCGGTACAAGATCTACATCATCGACGAGGCCCACATGGTCACGTCGGCCGGTTTCAATGCGCTGCTGAAGGTCGTCGAGGAGCCCCCGGAGCACCTCAAGTTCATCTTCGCGACCACCGAGCCCGAGAAGGTCATCGGGACGATCCGCTCGCGGACGCACCACTACCCGTTCCGTCTCGTGCCGCCGGGGACACTGCGCGAATATCTCGGCGAGGTGTGCGGCAAGGAGAACATCCCGGTCGAGGACGGCGTGCTGCCCCTGGTCGTCCGGGCCGGTCAGGGCTCTGTGCGTGACTCCATGTCCGTCATGGACCAGCTGCTCGCAGGGGCGAGGGAGGAAGGTGTGACGTATGCCATGGCGACATCCCTCCTCGGCTACACCGACGGTTCGCTCCTCGACTCCGTCGTCGAGGCCTTCGCGACCGGTGACGGGGCCGCCGCCTTCGAGGTCGTCGACCGCATCATCGAGGGCGGCAACGACCCGCGCCGCTTCGTCGCCGACCTGCTGGAGCGACTGCGCGACCTGGTGATCCTCGCCGCCGTGCCGGACGCCGCGGAGAAGGGGCTCATCGATGCCCCGGCCGATGTGGTCGAGCGCATGCAGGCCCAGGCGGGCACCTTCGGCGCCGCCGAGCTCAGCCGCGCAGCCGACCTGGTCAACGAGGGCCTCACCGAGATGCGCGGCGCCAACTCGCCCCGCCTCCAGCTCGAACTGATCTGCGCGCGCGTGCTGCTGCCGGCCGCGTACGGGGACGAGCGTTCGGTGATGGCCCGCCTCGACCGGATCGAGCGGGGCGTGAACTTCTCCGCGGGCGGCGGCGCGCCGGCGGTGGGGTATGTGCCGGGGCCCGAGGCGCACGCGGGACCGATGGCTGGTGCCGTCGGCGGCCCGGCAGGCGGCCCGGTTCCGCCGGGCGGCGGCCCCGCTGCGGCCCGGGCGGCGGTACGGAATTCGGGAGCGCCATCGGCGGGCCTGCCGACCGCCGGTGCCGGTGCCGGCACACCCGCAGCCGCCGCGCCCCCGCCCACCGCCGCAGAGCCTGCCGCACCGGTCGCCTCGCCGCCGCCCTCTGCCCCGGTCTCCCCTGCCCCCGCCCCGGCCTCCCCGTCCCCCGCCCCGGGAGCCTGGCCCACCGCGGCCCCCGCGGGCGGCGGCCGACGCCCCGGCGGCTGGCCCACGGCAACCCCGGCGGGCACCGGCCAGCCCCCGGCCACGCCCAGCGTGCCGGCAGCTTCCGCACCCGCACCCGCGCCCGCCCCGCAGACGGCGGCGCCCGCCCCCGCCTCCTCCTACGCACCCCCGAGCGGCGGTCCGGACCCCCGCATGCTCTGGCCGAACATCCTGGAGGCCGTCAAGAACCGCCGCCGCTTCACCTGGATCCTGCTCAGCCAGAACGCCCAGGTGGCCGGCTTCGACGGCACGACCCTCCAGATCGGCTTCGTCAACGCGGGCGCCCGCGACAACTTCGCCGGCAGCGGCAGCGAGGACGTCCTGCGCCAGGCGCTGGCCGAGCAGTTCAACGTGCAGTGGAAGATCGAGGCGATCGTCGACCCGTCCGGCGGCTCGGCCCCGCCGCCCGCCCCTTCCAACGGCGCCTACGGCGGAGGCGGCTACGGCAACCCCGGCGCCGGCACTCCCCCACAGCGCCCGGCGACCCCGCCGCCCCCCAGCTCGCCCGCGCCCACGTCACAGCCCCCGACGGCCCGGTCCACACCCGCACCCGCCCCCCAGCCCAGGGCCCCGGAACCCCCGCCCCCGGTCTCCCCCGAGGACGACATCCCCGAGGACGACGACCCCGACCTCAACGAGTCGGCCCTCTCCGGCCACGAACTGATCGTGCGCGAGCTGGGGGCAACGGTCGTGGAGGAGTTCACGAACGAGTAGGCCGTTCTTCGGGGCGCGGCCTGTTCTTCAAAAAACGGGCGTGCTCTTCTGGCCGCCGGTCACGGCACTTCAGCCCGTCCGGCGTTTGAGGACGAGGCCGTTCAGGCCGAAAAGCGGGGTCTGGGGGCGGCAGCCCCCAGGGCCGGCGCCCCCACCACCCGGGGCGCCACTTGGAGGAACGTACAGCTCCCCGCCCCCCTCCCGCTCGGCACCCCGCACAAAACCCCCGTTAGGCTGACCCCCGTGAAGGTCCTCGTCATCGGCACCGGCGCCCGCGAACACGCCCTGTGCCGCTCCCTGTCCCTCGACCCCGACGTCACCGCGCTGCACTGCGCCCCCGGCAACGCCGGCATCGCCGAGGTCGCCGAGCTGCACCAGGTAGACGCCCTGGACGGCAAGGCCGTCGCCGCGCTGGCCACCGAACTCGGCGCCGACCTCGTGGTCGTGGGCCCGGAGGCACCCCTCGTCGCCGGGGTCGCCGACGCCGTGCGCGAGGCGGGCATCCCGGTCTTCGGCCCCGCCAAGGAGGCCGCGCAGCTCGAGGGCTCCAAGGCCTTCGCGAAGGACGTCATGGCGGGAGCGGGCGTGCCCACCGCACGCTCGTACGTCTGCACGACCCCGCAGGAGGTCGACGAGGCCCTCGACGCCTTCGGTGCCCCGTACGTCGTGAAGGACGACGGCCTCGCCGCCGGCAAGGGCGTCGTCGTCACCGGTGACATCGAGGCGGCGAGGGCGCACGCCAACTCCTGCGAGCGCGTGGTCATCGAGGAGTTCCTCGACGGCCCCGAGGTCTCCCTCTTCGCCATCACCGACGGCGAGACGGTCGTCCCGCTGCAGCCCGCCCAGGACTTCAAGCGCGCGCTCGACCGCGACGAGGGCCCGAACACCGGCGGCATGGGCGCGTACTCGCCGCTGCCGTGGGCCGACCCGAAGCTGGTCGAGGAGGTCCTGCAGACCGTCCTGCAGCCGACCGTCGACGAGATGCGCCGCCGCGGCATCCCCTTCTCCGGTCTCCTCTACGCCGGTCTCGCGATCACCTCGCGCGGCGTCCGGGTCATCGAGTTCAACGCCCGTTTCGGCGACCCCGAGACCCAGGTGGTGCTGGCCCGTCTGAAGACCCCGCTGGCCGGTGTCCTGCTCGCCGCCGCGAACGGCACCCTCCAGGACCTGCCGCCCCTGCGCTGGAGCGAGGACGCCGCGGTCACCGTGGTCGTCGCCTCGCACAACTACCCCGGCACCCCGCGCACCGGTGACCCGATCACCGGCCTCGACGAGGTGGCCGCCCAGGACGCCCCGCACGCGTACGTCCTGCACGCCGGCACGAAGCACGACGGTGACACGGTGGTCAGCGCCGGCGGCCGCGTCCTGTCCGTCACGGCGACCGGCAAGGACCTCACCGAGGCCCGTGACCGCGCGTACCGGGCCGTCTCCCGCATCCACCTCGACGGCTCCCAGCACCGCACGGACATCGCGGCGAAGGCGGCACAGAACGCCTGACCCCACCGCGGCGTCCACACCCGCCGACCAACCCGTCGGGCCCCGGATCCGTCTAAGGATTCGGGGCCCGACGCGTTCGCGGCCGGTCTCCGGGTCGGGTTCGGGACCAGAGGCCTGATCTTCGCTTTCCGTCATCCACCTCTCCCCAAAGCCATTCCATCGAGTGACCGATACCCCATCCGGCTGACGTGGGCCGAGGCCCCAACTAGGGTGCGGCGCAAGCGGTCCGGCACTTGGCCCACCGGCATTGCGATGTCAGTGGCGGGTGCCACAGTGGGGGAGTGAGCAACGCCAGGACAGCCGCGCAGCCAGGACAGCTTGGGAGGGGGTGAGGACCGGCCGTGACCGGTACCGGTATGGGTGTGGAAGCGGGCGCGCAGGCAGCGCGCGCGAGGGCCCTCGCCGTGCTGCGCATCCGCAGCAGGGCGCTGGCCGTGGCGGTGCTGCCCGCGGCGGTCGCCGTGATCCTGCTGGCCGGCGGCTCCACGGACCACCTGGTGGGCCCCTTCTGGCACGCCGCCCGCTGGGCCATGACCCCCCTCGCCGTCCTCGTCCTGCTCGCCGCGGGCGCCATCGCGCTGGTCGTCGCCCGCGCCCGCCCGGCCGTCAGCCCGACGATCCCGATCGCCGAGGAGTCCGCCCCGGACCTGTACCGGATGGTGCGCGACCTCGCCGACCGGCTCGACGTCCCCGCACCCTCGGCGATAGCGCTCACCCCGGACTGCGACAGCTGGCTGGAGGACCGCACCCACCCGGCGCACGGCCCGCCCCCCGCGGCGGACCGGGACGAGATAGCGGGCATGCGGAGCGCCCACCGGCGCACGGCCGCCGCACCGGTCCTCGTCATCGGCTCCCCCTTCCTGTGGTGGATGCGCGTCGGCGAACTGCGCGCGGTCCTCGCTCCGGTCATCGCCGGTACGGGACCCTCCGCCCACCCGGACATAGCTGCGGCCCGCCGCTTCGTACGGGGCCTGGACGCGGCGGTGGCCGTCGGCTCGACGCCCGGCCGCTGCCCCCTGACCCGCGGGGTGTGCGCGAGCATCGGCTGGGTGGCCCGCCTGCTGCTGCGCAGCTGCCGGGAGCATGCGGCGCAGATGGAGCGAGGCGTGGCGGCCGCGGCCTCCGAGCGTGCACAGGCTGTGGACTACGGCCTCAGGATCGTCGCCCAGGAACAGGTGGGCCTGGCCTACGCCGGCTGGGACCGTCTGCTGACCCGGGTCGCGCTGCCCGCCTGGCGGATGGGCCGCTGGCCGTCCCGACTGGACGCTGGAGTGGTGGCGGCCCTCACCGAACTCTCCCGTCGTGACCGTCTGGCGGAGGGCTTCGCCTCCCGTCTGGGTGAGCGCCCCGCCTGCGACCTGCTGGAAGAGCCCGGCGCGGTGGACGGGGCGGCCTCACTTCTCGCTGCCCGTCTCTTCCACGGCGGCCCCGCCGAGTCCGGCCCCGACTGGGCGCCGGTCGACTGGGACGAGTACCCGGAGGAGGTCGTGGACCGCAAATGGCGCACCGACGCGGCCCGCCTCCACCGAGTCCTCGACACCCTGGGCGTCAGCCACACCCCCGACCCCGGCACCCCGCCCGCCGACGGCCCCACCCTCTCCAGAATCCTCAACCACTTGTCGAGCCCACCACCGATTGCTCCCGCAGCCGCCGACGGCGAGACGTCCCCGGTGGGGCCGCCCGCACCCGACGATGTCACGGGTGATGCGGGCGGGAGCACCATGGCCGAAGGCGAAGCCGAGGCCGAAGAACCCGAGCCGGAAAACGAACGCACAGCCACCCTCGCCGCAGGCCTCACCGCCGAACTCGCCCGCGAGGAAGCCACCGCCGCCACCCCCGCGGAGCGAACCAACCCCGACGCCGCCTTCTGGGACGAAGCCACGCTCCCCCTCTTCCCGCTCCAACCCCCAAGGACAGCCCGCGAGTTGCTCGCGGACCACGTCACCGCGATGGTCTGCTGCGCCGCCATGGACACCGCAGGCGCCATCCCCGGCCTCGACTGGCTCGACGGCCCGTCCCTCCTCATCAAGGGCGAACGGGCCACGGACCTGGCCCCCCGCGTCCTCCGCCTCGTCGAGGACGGCGACCCGGCCCCCCTGCGGGCCTGGCTTCTCGAAACCGGCATACGCCCCGAGAAGCCCGTCCGGCTTGTGTGACGGTCACCGGTTCCGGAACCCTGCATTCCACTTTCGGCCAATTCGCAACGAATAGTGACCACATGGGTGCGCAATGTGATGTGCTGGGACCGATCGAGCACATGGCAAGGGCTTGCGGCACAAGCCAGGCACGCCAGGGCCACAAGCCAGGCACGCCACACCATGCGACAGGCACACCACGCGACCGCGGGGGATCGAGGGAGGGGAGCGACCATGGGGCAGGAGCAGATCCGCCGCTGGGAATCCGGGGCGCTGGCGCATGCCGTGACCGACCCCTTCGGCCAGGGGCCGGTGCCCTGGCTCCGCGGCAGCGAGACGTACTTCGACGACACCGGCCAGGTGGTCCCCTGGTATGTGGACGCCCCCCGGCAGTCCTCGTCGGGCGACTCCCCGGACACCCCCCGCGTCCCGGCCCCGCGAGCCGCCGGCGGCCCGCGCTCCGCGGACGACGTCCGCCGCCAGATCAAGGGCTTCATCTCCACCGGCGCGGTCGCCCCGGGCGAGGCCGTCGACTTCCACATCACGGTCGACCCGCCCCAGGAGTTCAGCGTCGACATCTACCGCATCGGCCACTACGGCGGTGACGGCGCAGCCAAGATCACCACCAGTCCCCGCCTCTCCGGCATCGTCCAGCCCCCGCCGCTCGCCGCGGACCGCACGGTCTCCTGCCACCACTGGTGGCTCTCCTGGCGCCTGCAGATCCCGAGCTACTGGAGCATCGGCGCCTACGTCGCCGTACTCACCACCCTCGACGGCTACCGCTCCCACATCCCCTTCACCGTCCGCGACAAGCACCCCGCGGACCTGCTCCTGCTGCTGCCGGACGTCACCTGGCAGGCGTACAACCTCTACCCCGAGGACGGCCGCACGGGCGCGAGTCTTTACCACGCCTGGGACGAACAGGGCCGTCTGCTGGGCGAGTCCGACGCGGCGACCACGGTCTCCTTCGACCGCCCGTACGCCGGAGCCGGCCTCCCCCTGCACGTGGGCCACGCCTACGACTTCATCCGTTGGGCCGAGCGCTACGGCTACGACCTCGCCTACGCCGACGCCCGCGACCTGCACGCAGGGCACGTGGACCCCACCCGCTACCGCGGCCTGGTCTTCCCCGGGCACGACGAGTACTGGTCGGCCAGCATGCGCCGCACCGTCGAAATCGCCCGCGAGCAAGGCACCTCCCTCGTCTTCCTCTCCGCCAATACCATGTACTGGCAGGTCGAGTTGGGCCCGTCCCCGTCCGGCGTCCCCGACCGTCTGCTGACCTGCCGCAAGCGCAAAGGCCCCGGCCGGCCCGTCCTCTGGCGCGAGATCGACCGCCCAGAGCAGCAACTGGTCGGCATCCAGTACGCGGGCCGGGTCCCCGACCCCCACCCCCTGATCGTCCGCAACGCCGACCACTGGCTGTGGGAGGCGACCGGCGCCCACGAGGGCGACGAGATCGAAGGCCTGGTCGCGGGCGAGGCGGACCGCTACTTCCCGCGCACCCCGCTCCCCGAGCACGAGGAGCGCATCCTGCTCGCCCACTCCCCGTACACCGACTCCGAGGGCACCCTCCGCCACCAGGAGACATCCCTCTACCGAGCCCCCTCCGGCGCCCTCGTCTTCGCTTCGGGGACCTTCGCCTGGTCGCCGGCCCTGGACCGTCCGGGCCACGTCGACACCCGCGTCCAGCGCGCCACGGCCAACCTCCTGGACCGCATCTGCAAACGTGACTGAACTCACGTAAGCCCACGTCACCGCCCCTTTCGAGCCGACCCCACTCCAAGGGCGATCCCCGGCATACGGGAGAATCGAGCCACTTGGACAGAACCACGGGGAGGAACCGTGTCCGGATTCGTAGAAAAGCCCGAGCCGATCCAGGTTCCGGGCCTGGTTCATCTCCACACCGGCAAGGTGCGCGAGCTGTACCAGAACGAGGCCGGCGACCTCGTGATGGTTGCCAGCGACCGCATCTCCGCCTTCGACTGGGTGCTGCCGACCGAGATCCCCGACAAGGGCCGCGTCCTGACCCAGCTCTCCCTGTGGTGGTTCGACCGGATCGCCGATCTGATCCCCAACCACGTGATCGGCACCGACCTGCCCGCCGGCGCTCCCGCCGACTGGGCGGGCCGCACCCTCGTCTGCAAGTCGCTGCAGATGGTCCCGGTGGAGGCCGTCGCCCGCGGCTATCTCACCGGCTCGGGCCTGCTGGAGTACAACGAGTCCCGCACGGTCTGCGGCCTCGCCCTCCCCGAGGGCCTGGTCGACGGCAGCGAACTCCCCGCGCCGATCTTCACCCCGGCCACCAAGGCCGAGGTCGGCGAGCACGACGAGAACGTCTCCTACGAGGAGGTCGCCCGCCAGGTCGGCGCGGACACCGCCGCCCGGCTGCGCCAGGCCACCCTCGCCGTCTACGGCCGGGGCCGGGACATCGCCCGGGACCGCGGCATCATCCTCGCGGACACCAAGTTCGAGTTCGGCTTCGACGGCGAGACCCTGGTCCTCGCGGACGAGATCCTCACCCCGGACTCCTCCCGCTTCTGGCCGGCCGACCAGTGGCAGCCGGGCCGCGCCCAGCCGTCGTACGACAAGCAGTTCGTCCGGGACTGGCTGACCTCCCCGGAGTCCGGCTGGGACCGCAAGAGCGAGCAGCCCCCGCCGCCGCTGCCGCAGCAGGTCGTGGACGCCACCCGGGCGAAGTACATCGAGGCGTACGAGCGCCTGACGGGCACGAGCTGGAGCTGACCCTGCGAGAAAGGCCCCGGCACGCAGCCGGGGCCGAACTCCTCCAGGGCGTACGACGAAGGCCCCGGTCAAGTGACCGGGGCCTTCGATGCAGAGAGCGGACGACGAGGCTCGAACTCGCGACCTCAACCTTGGCAAGGTTGCGCTCTACCAACTGAGCTACGTCCGCAGTGCGCCGTGGCGCGGAGCCAACTATACCCAACCCCGCTCCCGCGCGAGCCGCACCGCCGTATGACGGTTCTCGGCTCCGAGCTTGGAGACGGCCGACGACAGGTAGTTCCGTACGGTCCCCTGTGACAGCGCGGCCCGCTCGGCGATCTCCGCGACGGGTGCCCCGTCGGCGGCGAGTTCCAGCACCTCGGCCTCCCGCGCGGTCAGCGGCGAGTCCCCGGAGGCGATCGCATCGGCGGCCAACTCGGGGTCGACGTAACGGTTCCCGGCATGCACGGTCCGGATGATCTCCGCGAGCCGCTGTGCGCTGACCGTCTTCGGAACGAACCCCCGCACACCCGCCGCAAGCGCCCGCTTCAGATGTCCGGGCCGCCCGTGACTGGTGACGATCAGCACCTGGCAGCCGGGCAGTTCGGACCGCAGGGATGTGGCGACCTTCACACCGTCGGCGCCCGGCATCTGAAGATCGAGCACGGCCACATCGGGCTCGTGCGCCCGCGCCATCGCCAGCGCCTCGGGGCCGGAGGCGGCCTCGGCCACGACCACGAGGTCGTCCTCCAGGGCGAGCAGTGCGGCGAGCGCCCCCCGGATCAGATGCTCGTCGTCGGCGAGCAGAAGCCGGACGGCGGCGGTCATGCCATGACCTCTTCCACACTCAGCGGCACCTCGGCCGTCACCCGGAACAGACCCGCTCCGACCCGGCCCGCCTCCAGCGTCCCGCCCACCGCCGACAGCCGCTCCCGCAGCCCGGCCAGTCCGGACCCGCCGCCACCGGCAGGGGCCGAGGCCCCGTCGTTCTCCACGGTCAGCACCACGCATCCCTCACCAGTCTGCAGCGCTATGCCACATCGCACGGCGTCCCCGTGGCGCAGCACGTTCGTCGTCGCCTCCCGCACCACCCACCCGAGCACCGACTGCACCCCGGCCTCCAGCCCACCGGCCTCCCCGCTCACCTCGCAGCGGATCCCGGCCGCACTCAACACGCCCTGTGCACCCGCGAGTTCGACCCCGAGATCGGCCCCTCGATATCCCCGTACGACATCCCGCACCTCCCGCTGGGACTCCTGCGCGATCCGCTGTACCTCGATCATCTGGTCCACGGCCTCGGGCCGCCCGCGCCGCGCCAGCTGCACGGCCAGCTCGCTCTTGAGTGCGACGACGGCGAGATTTCGCCCCATCACGTCATGCAGATCCCGCCCGAACCGCAGCCGCTCCTCGGCGACGGCGAGCCGGGCGCGGGTCTCGCGGGCCTCGTCGAGTTCGTAGACGGCGTTCAGCAGCCAGACCGAGAAGATCGCGGTGAAGGCCAGGAACCCGGCGCCGAGGAGCACGCCCAGCATGGTGAGCAGGGTGGCGGGCCCGGGGGTGCCCAACGGGAACGAGACGGCTCCGGCGCCGATCGCGAAGCCGCCCACGATCGCGTACACGCGCCACCGGTCGCGCACGCCGAGCGAGATGACCCCGGCCGCGACGACCAGGACGACCCCGAAGACACCGTCGGCCGTGGTGTCCACGCCGTCGCCCTTCGGTCCGTGCTGCGCGATCCCCACCGCCGTGACGGCGATCACGGCGGTGACGACGGTGAGCGTCCACAGCAGCCGTACGGGCTGTGGACGCCGCCCGCGGGTCCAGTCCAGTGCCCGGGACGCCGTCACCATGCAGGCCACGGCGTGCACCGCCACCAGGCCCAGCAGCGCTCCGCCGAGCCCGGGCCCCAGCGTGCCGACGGCCGGCAGTCCGATCGCCAGGACCTCGGTCACGCCGAAGAAGTGGAACGACCACCGCGTGTACGTCTCGACCTTCGCCGGTGTGCTCTTGCGCCGCCACCAGCCGCGTGTCCGACCCATCTCCCCGAGGCCCCCATCCGTCAGCGCCGTGGCTCCCACCGGAACCACCGCCGTACAGCAAACACCGCGAGCACGGTCCAGGCCAGGGCGGTCGCCACGGCGCCCAGTGCCTCGTACCCGCTCAGCTGTCCGGTCCAGCCGCCCCGGACCAGCCGGATCGCGGGGGAGAGCGGCAGCAGTTCGCACACGGAGCGCAGCCGGTCCGGCAGGACCTCCGTGGGGATCGCGATGCCCGAGCCCATCATCGACACCAGCACCAGCGGCATCGCGGTGACCTGGGCGCTCTCCACGGTCCTGGTGAAAGAGGCGGTCAGCGCACCGAGCGCGGCACACAGCACCAGGCCCGACAGCATGCCCAGGACGGTGAGGTACGGAGCTCGGGGCGTCCCTGCGTGCAGCAGCACGGCGCAGCCGACGGAGAGTACGACGGCCTGCGCCAGGCCGATGCAGACGGCGGGCAGGGCGGTGCCGGCGAGGATCTCGTGGTCACCGAGTTCCCCGGTGCGCAGCCGCTTGAGGACCAGTTCCTCGCGGCGGGCGACATAGGCGCTCACCAGGGACGTGTACACGGCGAACAGGAAGGAGAACCCGACCGCGGCCGTCAGCGTCACCGTGCCGATGCTCAGCCCCTGCGCCTTCAGGTCGATCCGGTCGACCGCGGGCCGCACGCTGAACGGCAGCGCCAGCGGCATGAGCAGTGCCGTGACCACCGCACCGCGATTGCGTCCGAGGAGGGTGAGCTCGGCGCGGGCCAGGGCACGCAGCCGCCGCCCGACGGGAGCGAGTGCGAGTGCGCTCATGCCGCCACCCCCTGCTCCTGCGCGATCCCCAGGAACGCCTCCTCCAGCGAGGCCGACCGCACATCCAGCCCCCGCAGCTCCACCCGCGCCCCCTCGGCCCACACCAGCAGCCCGGTGGCCGCCCGCTGCAGCTCCCGTGTCCGCAGCCGTACGACGTTCCCGTCCACCTCGTGCCCGCACACCCCCAGCTCACCCAGCGGCGGCAGGTCCCCGAGGAAGTAGCCGTCGGGCAGCCGGAAGGAGATCCGTGAGGGCTGCGCGGCGGTCACCTCGGCCGGTGTCCCGGTCGCCGCGACGCGCCCCTCGTGCAGGATCGCGATCCGGTCGGCGAGCCCCTCCGCCTCCTCCAGGTAGTGCGTGGTGAGCAGCACGGTGGTGCCGCCGTCGCGCAGCGCCCGTACCAACTCCCAGGTGTCCCGGCGCCCTTCGGCGTCGAGTCCGGTCGTGGGCTCGTCCAGGAACAGCACCTCGGGCTCGCCGAGCAGCGCGAGCGCCAGGTCGAGGCGCCGCCGTTCACCCCCGGACAACTGCTTCACCCGTACGGCGGCCCGTTTCCGGAGCCCGACGAGCGCCAGCGCCTCGTCCTCCGGCCGCGCTCCGCTCACACACCCCGCCCACATCCGCGCGGTCTCCGCGACGGTCAGCTCGGACGGAAACCCGCCCTCCTGCAGCATCACCCCGACCCGAGGCCGTACGGCGGCCCGCTCCTCGTAGGGATCATGGCCGAGCACCCGCACCCGGCCCCCGGCCGGCCGGGCGAGTCCCTCCAGCAGTTCGACCGTGGACGTCTTGCCCGCGCCGTTGGTGCCGAGCAGCGCGAAGATCTCGCCGCGGCGCACGGAGAAGGAGATTCCGCGCACCGCCTCGAACCCGCCCCCGTACACACGCCGCAGGTCAGTGACCTCAATCACGTGTTCGCGTTCGTTCGTGTCCATGACTTCAGCGTCCCGGCGAGCGGGGCGGGGCAGCAGTGCGCGCTGTCATCACTCGGCATGACAAATGTCAGACGGACGGCAGGAGAGACTCCGAACACGACGAAGGCCCCAGTCATAAGACCGGGGCCCTCAATCAGAGCGGACGACGAGGCTCGAACTCGCGACCTCAACCTTGGCAAGGTTGCGCTCTACCAACTGAGCTACGTCCGCATTGCCTCCGACCGGCTCCCACCGATCGGCGCGAGCACCAGCCTACCTGATCCACAACAGTGGTCCGGACCGGCGGTGCAGAGCGGGTGACAGGAATTGCACACTGCGCCTTCCCCCTGGAAGGGGGATGTTCTGCTACTGAACTACACCCGCATGTACTCCGTGAGCCGGGCCTTTCGGCCTTGCCCCTCGGCGTGCTCCAGACTCTAGCTGACCAGGAGGGGTGCAGCGCAAGTCGGTTCTCCCGAGGGGCCGGTGACCGCTCGTCGGGCGGCGGCTACTGCGCCGCGCTGAAGGCCTCGTAGACCTTCTTGGGGATGCGGCCGCGGGCCGGGACGTCCATCTTGTTGGCCTGGGCCCAGGCCCGAACGGCCGCCGGGTCGGGGGCGACCTCCGTCTGCCGGTAGATCCGGCCCGACTTCGACCGCTTGCGGCCGGCCTCCACGTACGGCGCGAGCACCTTACGCAGTTTCTTGGCATTGGCTTGATTCAGGTCGATCTCGTACGACTTGCCGTCGAGTCCGAAGGCGATCGTTTCCGCCGCTTCCGAGCCGTCGATGTCGTCAAAGAGAGTGACCACGACCTTCTGCGCCACGAATATCGGTCCCTTCGTGCGGCACGCTGACAATTCATTTGTACAGTGCCCGAC
The DNA here is from genome assembly GCF_040682555.1 of Streptomyces sp. NPDC051172. Classification (NCBI taxonomy): domain Bacteria; kingdom Bacillati; phylum Actinomycetota; class Actinomycetes; order Kitasatosporales; family Streptomycetaceae; genus Streptomyces; species Streptomyces sp. NPDC051172. Next base: position 49,772 of record NZ_JBFBBE010000049.1, on the reverse strand, counting down.
AATGCAATGTGAAGCCCGACTAAATCCTCCCGCGTGTCCGAGCGCAATAGGTTTCGGATGTCGATCCGGGATCTTTCCCGGAAATTTCCTGGAGGGGCCCGTCGCCGCGCCGGATCGTGACAGACGTCACGTAGATTCCTACAAGTCGACGCGCGTAGAAATTTTGTGCAGGTAGTCTGAAACCACTGCAGGAACCTGCTCCGCACCACACCACCGGGAGTGCACGTGGCACGCGTCGTAGTCGACGTCATGCTCAAGCCGGAGATCCTCGACCCCCAGGGCCAGGCGGTGCAGCGCGCACTGCCGCGTCTGGGTTTCGACGGCATCTCCGACGTACGTCAGGGAAAGCGATTCGAACTGGAAGTTGACGGGCCGGTCGACGAGGCCGCCCTCGCCCGCATCCACGATCTTGCGGAATCCTTCCTCGCCAACACCGTGATCGAGGACTTCACCGTCAAGGTGGAGGAAGTCGCGGAGGCCGCGAAGTGACCGCTCGTATTGGCGTCGTCACTTTCCCGGGCAGCCTCGACGACCGGGACACGCAGCGCGCGATCCGTCTCGCGGGCGCGGAACCGGTCGCCCTCTGGCACAAGGACAAGGACCTCCACCAGGTGGACGCGGTCGTCCTTCCGGGCGGTTTCTCCTACGGCGACTATCTGCGGGCCGGCGCCATCTCCCGCTTCTCGCCGGTGATGGAGACGGTCATCGAGCAGGCGAAGGCCGGCCTTCCGGTCCTCGGAATCTGCAACGGCTTCCAGATCCTCACCGAGGCCCACCTCCTCCCGGGCGGCATGCTCGGCAACGACCACCTGCACTTCATCTGCCGAGACCAGAAGCTGCGGGTGGAGAACGCGGACACCGCCTGGACCGTCGACTACGAGCAGGGCCAGGAGATCCACATCCCGCTCAAGAACATGGACGGCCGGTACGTCGCCGACGAGTACACCCTCGACAAGCTCGAGGCCGAGGGCCGTGTCGCCTTCCGGTACGTGGACTTCAACCCCAATGGCTCGCTCCGCGACATCGCCGGCATCACCAACGAGGCCGGGAACGTCGTGGGCCTCATGCCGCACCCCGAGCACGCCACCGAGCCGCTGATCGGTACCGGCCGCACCGACGGCCTCCCCTTCTTCACCTCGATCCTCAAGAAGCTGGTGGGCGCATGAGCCGGACGCCTCTGGACACGGTCGAGCACGCGGCCGCGACCCCCGACGTCGAGCTGCCCTGGGCCGAACTCGGCCTGAAGAAGGACGAGTACGAGCGCGTGGTCGAGATCCTCGGCCGCCGGCCCACCGGTGCCGAGCTCGCCATGTACTCCGTCATGTGGTCCGAGCACTGCTCGTACAAGAGCAGCAAGGTGCACCTGCGCCAGTTCGGCGAGAAGGCGCCCCAGTCGGATGCCCTTCTCGTCGGCATCGGTGAGAACGCGGGCGTGGTCGATGTCGGCCAGGGTTACGCGGTCACCTTCAAGGTCGAGTCGCACAACCACCCGTCGTACGTCGAGCCCTACCAGGGCGCGGCCACCGGCGTCGGCGGCATCGTCCGCGACATCATCGCCATGGGCGCCCGCCCGGTCGCGGTCGTGGACCCGCTGCGCTTCGGTGCGGCCGACCACCCGGACACCAAGCGCGTCCTGCCGGGTGTCGTCGCCGGCATCGGCGGCTACGGCAACTGCCTGGGCCTGCCGAACATCGGCGGCGAGGTCGTCTTCGACGCCTGCTACCAGGGGAACCCGCTGGTCAACGCCGGTGCCATCGGTGTGATGCGGCACGAGGACATCCACCTGGCGAAGGCGTCCGGTGCGGGCAACAAGGTCATCCTGTACGGGGCCCGTACGGGCGGTGACGGCATCGGCGGCGCCTCGATCCTGGCCTCCGAGACCTTCGACGACGCCAAGCCGTCGAAGCGTCCCGCCGTGCAGGTCGGCGACCCCTTCCAGGAGAAGCTGCTCATCGAGTGCACCCTGGAGGCCTTCAAGGAGAAGCTGGTCGTCGGCATCCAGGACCTGGGTGCGGCCGGTCTGTCCTGTGCCACCTCCGAGCTCGCCTCGAACGGCTCCGGCGGCATGCGCGTGACCCTGGACGACGTACCGCTGCGCGACTCGACGCTCTCGCCCGAGGAAATCCTCATGAGCGAGTCGCAGGAGCGCATGTGCGCGGTCGTGGAGCCGGAGAAGGTCGACCGGTTCCTGGAGATCTGCGACAAGTGGGACGTCATCGCCACCGTGATCGGTGAGGTCACCGACGGCGACCGCCTGGAGATCTACTGGCACGGCGGCAAGATCGTCGACGTCGACCCGCGGACGGTCGCGCACGACGGTCCGGTCTACGAGCGGCCGTACGCCCGCCCGTCCTGGCAGGACGAGCTGCAGGCCGACGACGCGAACAAGCTGCCGCGGCCCGCTTCGAGCGGGGAGCTCAAGCAGCAGGTCCTCCAGCTGGTGAGCTCTCCCAACCAGGCCTCCAAGAAGTGGATCACCTCGCAGTACGACCACTTCGTGCAGGGCAACACGGTGCTGGCCCAGCCCGAGGACTCGGGCATGATCCGCATCGACGAGGAGTCCGGCCTCGGCGTCGCGATCGCTACGGACGGCAACGGCCGGTACGCGAAGCTCGACCCGTACGCGGGCGCCCAGCTGGCCCTTGCGGAGGCGTACCGCAATGTCGCCACGACCGGCGCCAAGCCGCTGGCCGTCTCCGACTGCCTGAACTTCGGTTCGCCCGAGGACCCGGCCGTCATGTGGCAGTTCGCGGAGGCCATCCGCGGCCTCGCCGACGGCTGCCTGCAGCTGGGCACCCCGGTCACCGGCGGCAACGTCTCGCTCTACAACCAGACGGGCGAGGCGGCCATCCACCCGACGCCCGTGGTCGCGGTCCTGGGCGTCATCGACGACGTGGCCCGCCGCACGCCGGTCGCCTTCCAGGAGGAGGGGCAGCTGCTCTACCTCCTCGGCGACACCCGTGAGGAGTTCGGCGGTTCGGCCTGGTCGCAGGTGGTGCACGACCACCTCGGCGGTCTGCCTCCGAAGGTCGACCTGGAGCGTGAGCGCCTGCTGGCCGAGATCCTGATCTCCGCCTCCCGCGACGGCATGATCGACTCCGCGCACGACCTGTCCGACGGCGGTCTGATCCAGGCGGTCGTGGAGTCGGCGCTGCTCGGCGGCAAGGGCGCGCGCCTGGTCGTACCCGACGGGCTGGACGCGTTCACCTTCCTCTTCTCCGAGTCGGCGGGGCGTGCGGTCGTCGCCGTGCCGCGCTCCGAGGAGGTCCGCTTCAACGACATGTGCGGTGCGCGGGGCCTGCCGGCCGTTCGCATCGGTGTCGTGGACGGTGACACCGTGGAGCTTCAGGGCGAGTTCGAACTGTCCCTGGAGGAACTGCGCGAGGCGCACGAGGCGACGATTCCGGCGCTGCTGGCGTAGACGGTCGTACGACGCTGAAGGCCCCGCCCGGATTCGCGCTTCCGGGCGGGGCCTTCTCGGCTTGTCGGGCGTTCAGCGGACGTAGTTCTTGAGGATCTCCGTGTCGAGTTCGATGTCCATGGGGCCGGGTACGGACACCTTCTCGCCGAACTTCGAGGTCTGGATGCTGCGGTAGCCGCCGACCTGCCGGTCCGGGTTGCTGTGCACCGTGACCGTGCAGGAGTCCCGGACGATCAGGAGGTACAGGGGGATCCCGGCCTGCCCGTACGCGGTCGGCTTCTCATGCCGGTCCCGCCGGTCGGTGTCCGAGTCGTACGAGGTGATCTCGACGACCATGAGCGCGCCGTCCGGGTCGGCCCACTCACCCTGTCCTGCGAAGTGGGCCTCGGGTGCGAGTACCGCGTCCGGTTTCGCCCTGCCTTCTCGATAGGCATCCACCCGGAGTCCTTGGCCGTAAATCAGGTCCAGGTCCGGCCTGGCCTGCAAACAGCGTCGGGCCAGCCAGGAGACGATGGCGTTGTGGTCTCCGTCTGCCACCTTCTTGACTCCGATCCGTCCGTTGATGAACTCCAACGTGACGGTCTCGGGGGCGGCGGAGGCGATCGTTTCGAACTCCACCACCGACATCTGAGACATGCGCTCGGCCATAACCGTCATGTTGCACCCCCTTCCAGGCGAAGACCAGTGTTGTCAGGGCCCGGCGGTGCGGTGCGGGTTTCGCCGTCGATCACCCGCACGGGTGATCGACCCGGGCCCCCTGATCCGTGGGCGTACGGCATAGGCTCACCGTCATGCCCCCGGCCAAGAAGCGCGCCCGTACCTACGACCCCGTCAAGATCCGCAAGGCCGTCCTGGCCCAGTTCGGGAATGTCCGGGAGGCCGTGCGCGCCCTGACCCCCGAGCAGTTGGCCGGGCCCACCCGGCTCGGTGCGTGGACCGTGCGGGAGCTGGTCGCGCACATCGGGATGGCGGTGACCGCCGTACAACGGTCGCTCGACAAGCCGGAGCCCGCCAGGCAGGACGCCGTGCTGCTCGACTGGGCCTTCGCCACCGCCGCCAAATCCTCGGCCATCGACGACTTCACCCGGCGCCTCGCCGAGCAGCAGCCCGATCTCGACGCCTACCTCGCCGGCATCGAGCAGAGCCTCGGCCGGCTGCTCGACGAGCACCCCGGCACCCGGCTGCTGGAGACCAACGTCGGCGCCCTGCCGCTCGCCGACTACCTGGTCACCCGCACCGTCGAACTCGTCGTCCACACCGACGACCTGAACGCAGTCGTGCCCGGCCTGGAGGTGCCGTACGACCGTCAGGCGCTCGCCGCCTGCACCCGCCTGCTCGCCGACGCCCTGGCCGCGAAGGCGCCCGGCGGCTCCACCGAGGTGCGGGTCCCGCCGTACGCCGTGGTGCAGTGCATCGAGGGCCCGCGGCACACCCGTGGCACCCCGCCGAGCGTCGTGGAGACCGACCCGCTGACCTGGATCCGGCTGGCGACCGGGCGTGTGACCTGGGCGGACGCCGTTCAGGAGGCCCAGGTCAGCGCCAGTGGCGAGCGGGCGGACCTGGGCGGGCTGCTGCCGCTGATGAGGTGAACGGGGGGAACCGGTCTCCCGTCCCTTTCGTCCCATCGGCATGGACAAACAGCGACTCACCCTCGCCGTCCTGACCGTCCTTCCGCTGGTCATGGCGTGCGGAAGCGACACGGGCAGCACCTCCGCCGCCTCACAGGTGTCCGGCGTCCACTGGAGGGTCGACAGCGTCACCGTGGACGGCACCACCCGGCGCGCTCCCGCCGACGCCGACCTCCGCGTCCGTGAGGACGGAACGGCCGTGGGCAACTACGGGTGCAACGCGTTCGGCGCGAAGGCCGCCTTCAAGGACCATCGAGTCGAACTGACGCACGCCCGCCAGACCTTGATGGCCTGCGAGCCCCGGCGCATGGCCTTCGAGCGGGCCTTCGCCGCCACCCTCACCGACCACTCGCTCACGGTCGAGACCAAGGGCGACGGCCTGACGCTCACCACCCACGACGGCGACCGCATCCGGCTGACCAAGGAGAAGGACGCCCCGCTGTACGGGACCAAGTGGTCGATCACCGCACTCGATGACTCCAACGGCACGGCGACCAGCCTGCCGCGGCAGCAGACGGCGTCCGCCTACCTCATGTTCGACAAGAAGTCCGGCAAGGTCACCGGGCGCCTCGGCTGCAACCACGTCACGGCGAACGCCACGGTCCACGACGGACATATCACCCTCGGCGCCCCGTCCACCACACGAATGATGTGCGACACCTCACTCATGCATACGGAGAAGAGCCTCCTGCGCCTCTTCGACGGCACCGCGAGCTATGGGTTGGATCAGCAAACCCTCACGCTGACCAGCACAAACGGAGAAACCGCCAAGGCGGTCGCCGAGCGGTGATCCATTAGCGGCAGCTGTCCCCAATTCGGACCAGTGGTCGATCTCGCCTACACTCGGTGGCGTGCCACGTGGTGACGGTCGACTCAATCATGATCTGCTCCCCGGTGAGAAGGGCCCCCAGGACGCCTGCGGCGTCTTCGGAGTCTGGGCTCCCGGTGAAGAGGTCGCCAAGCTCACTTACTTCGGGCTCTACGCCCTCCAGCATCGGGGCCAGGAATCCGCGGGAATCGCGGTCAGCAACGGCTCCCAGATCCTCGTCTTCAAGGACATGGGCCTCGTCTCCCAGGTCTTCGACGAGACCTCGCTCGGTTCGCTCCAGGGTCATATCGCGGTCGGTCACGCCCGCTACTCGACCACCGGCGCCTCCGTGTGGGAGAACGCCCAGCCGACGTTCCGCGCCACCGCGCACGGCTCCATCGCGCTCGGCCACAACGGCAACCTGGTCAACACGGCGCAGCTCGCCGAGATGGTCGCCGACCTCCCGAAGAAGGAGGGCGGCCGTACGCCTCGCGTGGCGGCCACCAACGACACCGACCTCCTGACGGCGCTGCTCGCCGCCCAGGAGGACGCGGACGGCAAGCCCCTGACCATCGAGGAGGCCGCCCACACGGTCCTCCCGCAGGTGCGCGGCGCCTTCTCCCTCGTCTTCATGGACGAGCACACCCTCTACGCCGCCCGTGACCCGCAGGGCATCCGCCCGCTGGTCCTCGGCCGCCTGGAGCGCGGCTGGGTCGTCGCCTCCGAGTCCGCCGCCCTCGACATCTGCGGCGCGAGCTACGTCCGCGAGATCGAGCCGGGCGAGTTCGTGGCCATCGACGAGAACGGTCTGCGTACCTCTCGATTCGCGGAAGCGAAGCCCAAGGGCTGTGTCTTCGAGTACGTGTACCTGGCCCGCCCGGACACCGACATCGCCGGCCGGAACGTGTACCTGTCCCGCGTGGAGATGGGCCGCAAGCTCGCCAAGGAAGCCCCCGTCGACGCCGACCTGGTCATAGCGACCCCGGAGTCCGGCACCCCGGCCGCCATCGGCTACGCGGAGGCCTCCGGCATCCCCTTCGGCGCGGGTCTCGTGAAGAACGCGTACGTCGGCCGGACCTTCATCCAGCCCTCGCAGACGATCCGCCAGCTCGGCATCCGTCTGAAGCTGAACCCGCTCAAGGAAGTCATCAAGGGCAAGCGCCTGGTGGTCGTCGACGACTCGATCGTCCGCGGCAACACCCAGCGGGCCCTGGTGCGCATGCTCCGCGAGGCGGGCGCGGCGGAGGTCCACATCCGGATCTCCTCGCCGCCCGTGAAGTGGCCCTGCTTCTTCGGCATCGACTTCGCCACCCGCGCCGAGCTCATCGCCAACGGCATGACCATCGACGAGATCGGCACCTCGCTGGGCGCCGACTCCCTGGCGTACATCTCCATCGACGGCATGATCGAGGCGACCACCATCGCCAAGCCGAACCTGTGCCGCGCCTGCTTCGACGGCGAGTACCCGATGGAGCTCCCGGACCCCGAGCTGCTGGGCAAGCAGCTCCTGGAGACCGAACTGGCCGCGGGTCCCGCAGCCACGGCCGCGGCCGACGCGATCCGTCGCCCGTAAAGCCCGTGCTGTGCCTTTTCAATAAACGCCTGCCGTACGACACGAAAGTTCTCACTAGCCATGTCTGAGACAACTGGTGCCAGCTACGCAGCCGCGGGCGTCGACATCGAAGCGGGCGACCGCGCCGTCGAGCTGATGAAGGAGTGGGTGAAGAAGACGCAGCGCCCCGAGGTCCTCGGCGGCCTCGGCGGTTTCGCCGGTCTCTTCGACGCCTCCGCCCTCAAGCGCTTCGAGCGTCCCCTTCTCGCCTCCGCCACCGACGGCGTGGGCACCAAGGTCGACATCGCGCGCCGGCTCGGTGTGTACGACACCATCGGCCACGACCTGGTCGCGATGGTCATGGACGACATCGTGGTGTGCGGCGCCGAGCCGCTGTTCATGACCGATTACATCTGCGTCGGCAAGGTCCACCCCGAGCGGGTGGCCGCGATCGTCAAGGGCATCGCGGAGGGCTGTGTGCTGGCCGGCTGCGCCCTGGTGGGCGGAGAGACGGCCGAACACCCGGGGCTGCTGGGCCCGGACGACTTCGATGTCGCCGGCGCCGGTACGGGCGCGGTGGAGGCCGACCGGCTGCTGGGCCCGGATCGCATCCGTACGGGTGACACGGTGATCGCCATGGCGGCCTCCGGGCTTCACTCGAACGGGTACTCGCTCGTCCGGCATGTCCTGCTGAACCAGGCGGGCCTGTCGCTGGACGCGCGGATCGAGGAGCTCGGCCGCACCCTCGGCGAGGAGCTGCTGGAGCCGACCAAGATCTACTCGCTGGACTGCCTGGCCCTGACCCGTACCACCGAGGTGCACGCGTTCAGCCATGTCACGGGTGGCGGCCTCGCCGCGAACCTCGCCCGTGTCATCCCCGACGATCTGCACGCGATCGTCGACCGCTCCACCTGGACCCCGGCCCCGGTCTTCGACCTCGTCGGCAGGACGGGGCAGGTCGAGCGCCTGGAGCTGGAGAAGACCCTCAACATGGGCGTGGGCATGATCGCCATCGTCCCCGAGGAGTCCACCGACGTGGCCCTGGCGACGCTGGCCGACCGAGGCGTCGAGGCATGGGTCGCCGGAGAGATCACCGGGCGTGGCGAGCACGAGACCGGCGCGGCCCTCGTCGGGGACTACAGCGCCTGACGGTGGCGAAAGCAGCGCAAAACCCGGTCCGGTGGTGTGACCACTCCCGGACCGGGTCAAGCACTGCTCAGTGCGTCAAGCGCCGCGGCGATGTTGCGACGACGGACCGGACTCGTCGTCCTCGTCCTCATCGTCGTCGTTGTAGAGATCCGCGTACTGGGCGTACGGGTCGTCTTCGTCCTCGTCGTCCTCGAACGGCTCGCCGTTCGGCGGCTGACTCGAAGTCGAAGCGCCCAGCTCGCTGGCCAGACGCGACAGGTCTGTCCCGCCGCTGTTGTACTTCAGCTGGCGGGCGACCTTCGTCTGCTTGGCCTTGGCCCGGCCGCGCCCCATGGCTCGACCCCCTCGGTGACGGGGCTCGACGGCCCCAGAGTCTTGACACGCGTTCATGATCTGGAACGGGCTCTCCGCGGAGAGACCGGTCCGTAGGGCTTCCACGGTACCTGAGCCCACGCCCATACGGTACGTCGCCCGCAGGACGGGCCCGGCTCCAGGACCCTCGGGGCGCCCCGTCCCCGCTGGTCAACCGCGATTTTAACCACTTCTCGACAGGCGACCCGCCGACGAACGTGAGAGTTCTCTCTAAGTGTGCGCCGACGGGTACCGGCCAAACCTCCCGAAGGTCAGAGACTGCGCCCTGCGGCCGCCTCGTGCATCCGCTGCTCGGCGATCCGGTCGGCCGCCGCGGCCGGCGGAATCCCATCCGTCTTCGCACGTGCGAATATGGCCAGCGTGGTGTCGAAGATCTTCGCCGCCTTCGCCTTGCACCGGTCGAAGTCGAAGCCGTGCAGCTCGTCGGCGACCTGGATGACGCCGCCGGCGTTCACCACGTAGTCCGGCGCGTAGAGGATCCCGCGGTCGGCGAGGTCCTTCTCGACGCCCGGGTGGGCGAGCTGGTTGTTGGCGGCACCGCAAACGATCCTCGCGGTCAGCGCGGGCACGGTGTCGTCGTTCAGGGCACCGCCGAGCGCGCAGGGGGCGTAGATGTCCAGGCCCTCCACGCGGATCAGGGTCGCGGTGTCGGCGACGGCGCTCACGCCCTCCGGGTGCGCCGCGAGGATCCGGCCCACGGCCTCCTCACGCACGTCGGTGACGACGACCTCGGCGCCCTCGTCGCGCAGGTGCCGGACCAGGTGGTGGCCGACCTTGCCGACGCCCGCGATGCCGACCTTGCGGCCGCGCAGCGAGGGGTCGCCCCACAGGTGCTGGGCGCTGGCGCGCATGCCCTGGTAGACACCGAAGGCGGTGAGGACGGAGGAGTCGCCGGCGCCGCCGTTCTCCGGGGACCGTCCGGTCGTCCAGCGGCACTCCCGTGCCACGACGTCCATGTCGGCGACGTACGTGCCGACGTCGCACGCGGTGACGTAGCGGCCGCCGAGGGAGGCGACCATGCGACCGTAGGCGAGCAGCAGCTCCTCGGTCTTGTCCCGCTCCGGGTCGCCGATGATCACGGCCTTGCCGCCGCCGTGGTCGAGACCGGCCATGGCGTTCTTGTACGACATCCCGCGCGCGAGGTTGAGCGCGTCGGCGACGGCCTCCGCCTCGTTCGCGTACGGGTAGAAGCGCGTACCGCCGAGGGCCGGGCCCAGAGCGGTGCTGTGGATGGCGATGACGGCCTTGAGGCCGCTGGCGCGGTCCTGGCAGAGCACGACTTGCTCATGTCCGCCCTGGTCCGAGTGGAACAGGGTGTGCAGTACATCAGCAGGTGCGCCGGTTACGTCGGTCACTGTGGTGACTCCTGAGTAGCTAGCGGCGGTTGGAGACCAGCTCCCGTGGGGTGGCGGGTGCTGTGAGCATGAGATTAGAGCCTGGGTGCCCCCGTCACCGCGCAGTGCTCAGGATCACCCACTCGCGGAGTACGTCCGTGCGACGATTTGCATAGATTTCCCGCCGGTTTGTGAGCGGGTTCCGCAGGTTTTCCCGGTGGTGGGCGGGGGAGGGAGCAGGCGTGCCCAAGGTGTCCTCGGTGATCGTCCCGTACGCGACGTATCTGCGCGTGTACGAGCCACTGGCCGCCTTCCCCGAGCCGGAGCGCAGCCACTGGGCGCGCTACGCCCGGAGCGCCGACCGCCCCTCGTACCAGGACGAACTGCGCCGCTCCCTGGCCGACTTGGTGCCCACCCCGCCGATCGCGGTGCCGGTGCACGAGAGCAGTGACGCCTTCGTGCTGGAGGCCGACGGGGTGCTGTGCGTGTGCCCCTGGCGGACCCGGCTGCGCGGCTGGCAGGCCCTCCAGGAGCTGCCCGAGGAGTTGCCGAAGCCGGTCCTGGACGCGGTGCTCCCGGAGGTCGTACGACGCCAGGCGGCCCAGGACTACGAGCGCTGGCTGGTCCGCAACCCGGACGCCCGCCCGTGGATCCGCACGGCGACCTGGCAGGTGCCGCTGCACTGGTTCGTGCTGGTGGCGGACGAGGAGCGGCGCTTCGACAAGGGCTCCGGCGAGATCCCTCCGATGCTGCGCTACCAGACGCCGATGGTGCAGGCGCGGCGGCGGGTGGCGCGGGCGCTGCGGGCCCTGAAGGACGGCATCGACGAGGGGCCGCTGATCGACGGCCTGGTGGACGTGGGGCGCTGGCTGGAGGAGTTCCACCCGCGCTCGACGGTGGAGCTGGACTACGGCGGCCTGGTGCACACGCTGCCGGCCGGCGAGCTCGAGGACGACCACTCCGCGGCGGACGTCGCCGAGGGCATCGAGGCGCTGCGGCAGGGCGACGGGGTGGCCGCGGGGGCGGCGTACGCGCGGCTGGTGGAGCGCTGGCGGTCGGTCCGGGACCGGCGCTCGGCCAACTGACGGCGGCCTCAGGTCACGAACTGACGTTTGACGAATCGCCCGTTTTGGGGTTTCGTCCTCGCACCGAAGTGTGCTCTGTGTTTCCTGAGGTTTCGTCAACATGGGACGTAGGTCCCGATCCGGGCGTTCATCTCAAGCTGTGCCAAGCGTGACGGACCGCACTTACGCGGCCCTTGCGCCCCTTGCCCCTCCTCGTGCCAAAATAGGACAAGGAGTCCGGGGAGGGCTCCGTCCGTCCCGGTGCGTACCACTGTGGGCGGAATCTCAGCATTGCACGCTTTGGGGGGTCTCGTGGCTCCTGATTGTCCTGTGACTGATCGTCACAGTGACGTGACTGTCCGCTATGGCATGGTCCATCGGCTTCCGTCGCTGATGAACACCTGGAGGGGCAATTCCATCGGTTTGGCCGACGCGGCTGGACAGATGGTGTAGTTGTAGTGCCGAGGACAAGCCGTTCGTCCTATAACCGACTCGACTCGCGTCCACCATTTCGGGCAACGCGGGTCAAGGTGCAGAATTTAGAGGAAAGAACCGAGAAGGTTCGGTTCTCCCGAGGAGGCCGCTCATGACCGCTCGCACCCCTGATGCCGAGCCGCTGCTGACCCCGGCTGAGGTCGCCACGATGTTCCGCGTCGACCCCAAGACGGTCACGCGGTGGGCGAAGGCCGGAAAGCTCACTTCGATTCGAACGCTCGGCGGGCACCGCCGCTACCGCGAGGCGGAGGTCCGTGCACTGCTCGCGGGCATCCCGCAGCAGCGCAGCGAGGCCTGAACAACTGCATAACCGGGCAAACCGGCAGGTCCCCCACTTGCCGCGGCGCCCGAACCCTGGCTCCAAGCGACGCGGGGTCTGCCCCAACAGGCTCCACGCCCACGCTCTTCAGAGCTTTCCAAGCAAGTAACAGGGTGCGTCGTCGATCGCGCTGGACTCCGCCGGGTCCAGCGCGATCTTTTTTGTGTGCACTGCGTGCCTGGCCGGGGGTGCCGTGAGCGGCCTTGTCGGAGTCCGGGGGTGGATGTCGGATCGCCTGTGGGGCACGGCCGGGGGGCACCCTGCGGCAGCCTCCCGGAGGGGTCCCCGAGTGGTGCAATTGCACATATAAAATTGACCACTTGTAGGCGAGGTGTAAGTACCGCGGTTTCAGAAACTCATGCGGTGACACCCATCACATGCCGCGCTCCTTGTTGCCTTCGGTGCCCGTGCGCTAAAGGAGCGATACGGTCCAGATTCCCATGGCGGGACGGGTGTTGGGGCGGGCGGCCGTCATGCGCCGGCGGCGCTTTCGTCCTCGACGACCTCGTCCGGGGCCTCGGCGACGCTTGGCGAGTCCAGCGCCAGCCGCTGCAGGTGGTGGCATATCGGGCAGTGGCGGGTCAGGTGGCCGTACGAGGAAGCGGCCGACAGATGCGCACGGAGCAGGGCCCGTGTCTCGTGCCTGACCGACGCCGCCATACGCCACCTCCACGGGCCGAACGGGGAACGGGCCCTGTCTTCTGGGTACCGATGGAATGTGACGCCGTCAAGACGGCATGGGGTTCCGCCGAACGCCTGTGCACGGCGTGACGCACGCTGCCGCGACCCTTTCCCTGGGGGCTGCGCCCCCAGAACCCCGCTTCGGCCTGGACGGCCTCGTCCTCAAACGCCGGACGGGCTGAAGTGCCGCGACCGGCATGAAAAAGGGCCCGCACTTTGCCGGTGCGGGCCCCACTCACTTCTCACTGCGGTCCTGACGGGATTTGCTGTATCCGATGGCGGCTGCGCCGCGGGCGCGGCCTCCGCCTTGGTGGTGCGGCGCGTTGGCGAGCGGGCATGAAGAAGGCCCGCACCGACAAGGTGCGGGTCTCACTCACTTCTCACTGCGGTCCTGACGGGATTTGAACCCGCGGCCTCCACCTTGACAGGGTGGCGAGCACTCCAAACTGCTCCACAGGACCAGGTTTCGCGGCGCTATTCGTGCGTTGCGCTGCGAGAAGAGACTGTACAGGAGGGCGAGCCCACTGGTCGAACTCACCCACCGTGTGCGGGCGGTTACGGGACGGCCGCGTCGATCGCCTTCACGATCCGCTTGTCGGAGACCGGGTACGCCGTACCCAGCGCGTGGGCGAAATAGCTGACCCGCAGCTCCTCGATCATCCAGCGGATGTCCGTGACGGAGGACGGGATCGGACGGCCCTGGGGCATCTGCTCCAGCAGCCACGCGTACTCGTCCTGCATCTCGTGGACCTTCTCCATGCGCGTCGTGTCCCGCTGGACCCCCGTCGGCATCTGCTGGAGCCGGCGGTCCGCGGCCACCAGGTAGCGCATCAGGTCCGGCAGACGGCGAAGGCCTGCCTCCGTCACGAAGCCGGGCTTCACGAGGGCGTCCAGCTGCTTCCTGACGTCCTGGAGGTTCGGGAGCAGCGCGGGGCTGCGTACGGCCTTCAGACGGCGCTCACAGGCCTGCCAGGCGGCCAGTACCTGCTGCACCTGCCCCACCGTACGGACCGTGGTGTCCACGATCTCCGCGCGAACCTTGTCGTACAGCTTCCGGTACGACTCCTCGTCCCACGCCGGGCCCCCGAAGTCCCCGATCAGCTTGTCCGCCGCCGCCGTCGCGCAGTCGTCGAACAGGCCCTGGATGGAGCCGTGCGGATTCGCGGACAGGGCGAGCTTCTGGGCGTTCGTCAGCTTCTCGGACGCGAACTTCGCAGGGTTGACCGGGATGTTGCGCAGGATCAGCCTGCGTGTGCCCTTCCACATCGCCTCCGCCTGTTCCGCCTCCGTGTCGAAGAGACGGACCGAGACCGTGTCGCCGTCGTCGACCAGCGCCGGGTACGCCTTCACCGGCTGGCCCGCCCGGCGCGTCTCGAAGACGCGGGTCAGCGAGCCGATCGTCCAGTCCGTCAGGCCCTTGCGCTCCAGGGACTGGCCGCCCTCGCGCGAGGCGGTGGCCGCGGCGGCCTGGGAGAGGGCCTTGCGGGCCTTCGGCTTCAGCTGGAGCCGAAGCGCCTCCAGGTCCTTGTCCTCGGCGAGCTTGCGCCGCCGCTCGTCGACGATGCGGAAGGTGATGCGCAGATGGTCCGGGACCTTCGACCAGTCGAAGTCGGAGGCCTCGAAGGGGACTCCGACCATGCGCTTCAGTTCGCGGGCCATCGTCACCGTCAAAGGCTCCTGCAAGGGGACGGCCGTATCGAGGAAGCGCTTCGCGAAGTTCGGCGCAGGCACGTAGTTGCGGCGGATCGGCTTCGGGAGCGAGCGGATCAGCTCGGTGACGAGTTCCCCCCGCAGGCCCGGGATCTGCCAGTCGAAGCCCTCGTCCGTGACCTGGTTGAGGACCTGGAGCGGCACATGGACCGTCACACCGTCCGCGTCCGCGCCCGGCTCGAACTGGTACGTCACCCGGAACTTCAGCGGCCCCTGCCGCCAGGAGTCCGGATAGTCGGCCTTGGTGACCGCCTCCGCCGACTCCCGGATGAGCATCTCCCGCTCGAAGTCCAGGAACTCCGGCTGCTCGTGCCGCTTCCGCTTCCACCAGGAGTCGAAGTGGGCGCCGGAGACGACGTGTTCGGGCACCTTCTGGTCGTAGAAGTCGAACAGCGTGTCGTCGTCGACGACGATGTCCCGGCGGCGGGCGCGGTGCTCCAGCTCCTCGACCTCGCTGAGGAGCCTGCGGTTGTCGGCGAAGAACTTGTGGTGCGTGCGCCAGTCGCCCTCGACGAGCGCGTTGCGGATGAACAGCTCGCGGCTTGCCTCGGGGTCGATCCGGCCGTAGTTCACCTTGCGCTGGGCGACGATCGGGACGCCGTACAGCGTGACCTTCTCGTACGCCATCACGGCCGCCTGGTCCTTCTCCCAGTGCGGTTCGCTGTACGTCCGCTTCAGCAGATGCTCCGCGAGCGGCTCGACCCACTCCGGCTCGATCTTCGCGTTGACGCGGGCCCACAGCCGGGACGTCTCCACCAGCTCCGCGGACATCACGAACCGCGGCGGCTTCTTGAAGAGGGCCGAGCCCGGGAAGATCGCGAACTTGGCGTTGCGGGCGCCCAGATACTCGTTCTTCGCGCCCTCCTTCACGTCCTTCATGCCGATGTGCGAGAGCAGGCCGGCGAGGAGGGAGACGTGGATGCGGTCGCCGGGGGCGTCGTCCTCGTTGAGGTGGATGCCCATCTGCTTGGCGACCGTCCTCAACTGCGTGTAGATGTCCTGCCATTCGCGAATGCGCAGGAAGTTGAGGTACTCCTGCTTGCACATACGGCGGAAGGAGCTGGAGCCCCGCTCCTTCTGCTGCTCGCGGACGTACCGCCAGAGGTTGAGGTAGGCGAGGAAGTCGCTGGTCTCGTCCTTGAAGCGGGCGTGCTGCTGGTCGGCCTGCGCCTGTTTGTCGGCGGGCCGCTCGCGCGGGTCCTGGATGGACAGTGCGGCGGCTATGACCATGACCTCGCGGACACAGCCGTTCTTGTCGGCCTCCAGGACCATGCGGGCCAGGCGCGGGTCGACGGGCAGCTGGGCGAGCCTGCGGCCGGTCGGGGTGAGCCGCTTGCGTACGTCCTTCTCCGCCGGGTCCAGTGCGTGCAGCTCCTGGAGCAGCTGCACGCCGTCGCGGATGTTGCGGTGGTCCGGCGGGTCGATGAAGGGGAACTTCTCGATGTCGCCGAGGCCGGCCGCGGTCATCTGCAGGATGACGGACGCCAGGTTCGTACGGAGGATCTCCGCGTCCGTGAACTCCGGGCGGGCGAGGAAGTCGTCCTCGGAGTAGAGACGGATGCAGATGCCGTCGGACGTACGGCCGCAGCGGCCCTTGCGCTGGTTGGCGCTGGCCTGCGAGATCGGCTCGATGGGCAGGCGCTGGACCTTGGTGCGGTGGCTGTACCGGCTGATCCGGGCGAAGCCCGGGTCGATGACGTACTTGATGCCCGGGACGGTCAGCGAGGTCTCGGCGACGTTCGTGGCCAGAACGATCCTGCGGCCCGTGTGCGGCTGGAAGACGCGGTGCTGCTCGGCGTGCGAGAGCCGGGCGTAGAGGGGCAGGACCTCGGTGAACCGGTAGTTCTTCTTCACCAGCGCATCTGCCGTGTCCCGGATCTCCCGCTCCCCCGAGAGGAAGACGAGGATGTCGCCCTTGCCCTCCCCCTGGAGCTCCTCCACGGCGTCGCAGATCGCGGTGATCTGGTCGCGGTCGGAGTCCTCGGAGTCCTCTTCGAGGAGGGGCCGGTACCGCACCTCCACCGGATACGTCCGCCCGCTGACCTCGATGATCGGGGCGTCGCCGAAGTGCCGGGAGAAGCGTTCGGGGTCGATGGTCGCTGAGGTGATCACGACCTTGAGGTCGGGCCGCTTCGGCAGCAGCTGCGCGAGGTAGCCGAGCAGGAAGTCGATGTTGAGGGACCGCTCGTGGGCCTCGTCGATGATGATCGTGTCGTAGGCGCGCAGCTCGCGGTCGGTCTGGATCTCGGCGAGCAGGATGCCGTCCGTCATCAGCTTGATGAAGGTCGAGTCCTGGTTCACCTGGTCGGTGAACCGCACCTTCCAGCCGACGGCCTCGCCGAGCGGGGTGTTCATCTCCTCGGCCACGCGCTCGGCGACCGTACGGGCGGCGATACGACGGGGCTGGGTGTGCCCGATCATGCCCCGCACCCCCCGCCCGAGCTCGAGACAGATCTTGGGGATCTGGGTGGTCTTTCCGGACCCGGTCTCACCGGCGACGATGACGACCTGGTGATCGCGGATGGCCTCCGCGATGACGTCCTTCTTCTGGCTGACCGGCAGCTGCTCGGGATACGAGACGGCGGGGACCCGGACGCGCCGCTCGCCCATCCGCTCCTCGGCCTTCGCGATCTCCGCCTCGATCTCGGCGAGGACGGCGGCCTGGGCCTCGGGCTTACGGATCTTGCGCGCGCCTTCGAGCCTGCGCCCGAGCCGGTGCGCGTCGCGCAGGGACAACTCGGTCAGGCGGGGGGCGAGGGTGCCGAGGGCCGGGGTGGCGGGGGCAGGGTGCGTAGACATACGCGATCCAGGATCTCATCCCGGAGAAATCCGTGGCGAACGAATTGTCGCCCGGCGGCCCGGCGGCCCGGCGGGGCGGTTCAGCCGGTCCGCTGCGCCGGAGGCGGCGCGGGCGCGGGCGGCTGCTGCCGCAGGCCGCCGTTGCCCAGCGCGATGGACCTGGCGGTGTTGGAGACGGCCTTGATCCCCAGATAGGCGGTGGTCATGCTGCTGACCGCGGTGAAGGCGGCCGTGAGCACGCCCACGATCACCGACTTGTCCCCGTCGAGCCGCCACACCCCGAAGGCCGCCACGCCCGCGATCGCAAGATTGCTGATCACCACGGCCAGCAGCCCGTAGCGAGCCCGGTCCTTCTCCAGCTCGACATCCCGGATGGCCTTGGCCTCGTCCCGGCTCATCGTCCCCCGCCCCCCTTGTCCCAACGCCGACCAGCCAGAACGTAGCGCTGCGGCGGATCGCTGCCAAGCAGTCCGACCGTCGTCCTCAGCCGGCCCGCAGTTCTGCGATCCGGGCGTCGACCTGCGCCCGGTCGTAGCCGCGGCGGGCGAGGTCGAAGGCGGGAGGTGCGTCGGGGGCCGCGCCCGCGGCCAGCTGTGCGAGATAGGCGTCGACCTGGGCGCGGTCGTAACCGCGCCGGACGATCGCGAAGGCGAAGATCTCGGGTTCCATCGTGTCCCCCTGTTCGTTTGGAGCCGTCATGCTTCCAGCCCCAGCCAAAGGGGACGCCATGATCGACCCTCGACCTGCCCAAATCAGAGCCGCCCGGCAAACACCTGCAGGTGACACGATCAGGGCCCCCGTCCGGATGGACGGGGGCCCTGGATTGTGGCTGGGGCCGGGGTCGAACCGGCGACCTATCGCTTTTCAGGCGATCGCTCGTACCAACTGAGCTACCCAGCCACGAGGCTTTCGAGGAAGCCTCAGCGGTCCTGACGGGATTTGAACCCGCGGCCTCCACCTTGACAGGGTGGCGAGCACTCCAAACTGCTCCACAGGACCAAGCTTTGTGCGCGACCACCAGTGTCTCACACGGTTTTACGTGCCCCCAACGGGATTCGAACCCGTGCTACCGCCTTGAAAGGGCGGCGTCCTAGGCCGCTAGACGATGAGGGCTATCGGCCCGCCTGGGCGCCTCTCGGCGCGTCGGGGACGTGAGAAGCATATGGGATGGCGGGAGGTATCGCCAAAACGGTTTACGGGGCGGAGCTGGAGGGTGCTGACGGGGCGGGAGTGGAGGGGGCTGCTCCCGGCTTGTTCTCATCGGGGAGGTGGCGGGTGACCTCCGCCGTCGTCTCGCCCAGGCCGCCCAGTTTGATCGCGTCCCAGGCCTGCAGACGGCGGGTGTCGCGGTCGAAGTAGAGGATCGAGGCCTCGATGGGGGCCGGGTACTTGTGCTCCAGGGCGCGCAGGCCGCTGCCGCCCGTCGAGCCCTCCATGCGCAGCCGGGTGCCGCGCGGGAGGATCTCGTCGCCCTCGTGGTGCAGGTGCCCGCACAGGACCAGTGGCACCTCGCCGTCGACCACACGGGCCGCCGACGGCTCGTGGACCATGGCCACGTCGACGGGGGTGCCCGCGCTCTTCTGGTCGCTCAGGTCCGTCGCCAGGCGGGCGCCGGCCAGTTCCTCCGACTGGGCGGCTCCCAGTGTCTTCGAGCGGTCGGGGGTGAACTGCGGATCGCCCATGCCCGCGAAGCGCAGGCCCCCGATCGTCTCCGCCCGGCCGCCGTCCAGCACGTGGACGTTCTTCATGCCCTGCAGATAGTGCTGCGTGACGTCCGAGTCGTGGTTGCCGCGGACCCAGACATACGGCGCTCCCAGGTCCGCGATCGGGTCGAGGAAGCCGTTCTCCGCCGCCGAGCCGTGGTCCATGGTGTCGCCGGTGTCGACGATCACGTTCACCTTGTACTGGTCCACCAGCGACGCGATGATCTTCCAGCTCGCGGGGTTGAGATGGATGTCCGAGACGTGCAGGACACGGATGGTGGACGGGTCCGGCTGGTAGGCGGGGAGCGTGGACGTGACGTCGTAGAGCTTCGTCACGTTGGTCACCAGGCGGGCCAACTCCTTCTGGTAGACGTCGAATTCGGTGACGATGTTGCGGGCGTTGCCGACCAGCGAGGGCGCGGAGGAGAGCAGGCCGGAGTACTTCGGTTCCAGTACGGAGTCGGGGTTCCAGGTCGCGTACACCGAGGCTCCGCAGGCCACGAGGAGGGCCAGGGCCGTGCCGCCGGCGGCGAGGGCGCGGCGGGGGCGGCGGTAGACCGCGAGGCCCAGGGCCGTGGCTCCGGACACGACGGCGATGCAGGAGCGCAGGGCCACGTCGAGGGTGCCGTGCTCCACGTCGCGGGCGACCTCGTCCTGCAGGCCGGAGAGGCGTTCCGGGTGGTCCACCAGGGCCTGGGCGCGGACCGGGTCGAGCTGGTCGACGTTCACGTCGAGGCGGAGCGGCGCGTGGTGGCTGTTCAGTTCCAGGGCGCCGAGCGGCGAGACGTTGATCTTCGTGCCGCCGCTGAGGGACGGGCGCAGCGTCATCGTCGTGTCCATGGGGCCGACCGGCACCCGTACGTTCCCGACGATCAGCAGCCCCAGCCAGGCACCGAGCAGGACCACGGCGGCCAGGCCCAGGGCGCGGGGCCAGGGGTGGGGCTGCCGGACCAGCTCGAGGGTCGGGTGGGGACGGCGGGCGCGGTAGTGGCGGGCGAGGGTGCGCGGGGACTTGCGTACCCGGTTCAGTACGGAGGCGACGATGGCGGGGACGCGGGCCATTGGTCCCATATGCCCAGGTGCGGGTGTGGATATGCGAGTGGATTCATGACTCTCCTGCGGACGGGCCGTGGCCGACAATGGGCCTGTGCTGGAGATGACGCGCGAGGAGTTCGAGGAACTGGTCGCCGAGGCGCTCGACCGGATCCCGCCGGAGCTGACGCGGCTGATGGACAACGTCGCGGTGTTCGTCGAGGACGAGCCGCCGGCGGACGATCCCGAGTTGCTCGGGCTCTACGAGGGCACTCCCCTGACGGACCGGGGTGAGTGGTACGCCGGGGTGCTGCCGGACCGCATCACCGTCTACCGGGGGCCGACGCTCAGGATGTGCCGGTCGCGGGAGGACGTCGTCGCGGAGACCGAGGTGACCGTCGTGCACGAGATCGCGCACCACTTCGGGATCGACGACGCGCGGCTGCACGCCCTGGGATACGGATGACCGGGGCGCGTGTCCTCTTGTGGGCGGCGGGAGTTGGGCAGGTTGACTCCTTCCCCCGCCTCGGAGGTGGCTTTCCGTGCGCCGCTTGTACGTACCCGTCCGCCTGGCCGCCACGGTCATGGCCGTCGCCGCTGCCGCCGGCTGCATGAGCGTGGGGGAGGACGGGGGAGGCGGCGCGAAGCCGTCGCACTCCGCGGGGCAGCGGGGCGGCGAGGCGCCCGACGGCGGGTCGGGCGTGTCCGGCAGGGGGTTCGGGGCCGGTGCGGCCGACGGCAAGCACAGGGGCGGCAAGCGGGAGAAGGAGAAGGGCGGGGAGTCGGCCTCCCCCTCGGCCTCGCCGTCGGCCGGAGACGGCCGGTCCGCCCCTCCGGCGGGCAAACCCGGGAACGGGAAGAGCGAGAAGCCCGGGGTTCCCGCGCCGACCGTCGCGTCGCCGACCCCGACGCACACGGCCGAGCCGCAGCCGACGCCGACCGAGCAGCCGACCCCCGCCTCGCCGGAGCCGACGGTCGCCGAGCCGTCGTCGTCGGCGCACGAGGAGACGTCGCCGCAGCTGGCGGAGCGCGAGCCGGCGCCGACGGCGGGATCACCCGCGTAGGGACGTGACGAGCGTCTCGGCGGCTCGGTTTGCCTCGGGGAGGGCAGGGTGCGTATGGTGGTAGATCGTTTGATCCCATTGCCCGGCGCCATTGCAGAGAGCGCCGCGTGGCGCGTTCTCTCCCTTGCCGTGGCTGACCGCATAGAGGCGGTCGTGATGCGAAATCACGGAGTTGACGGGCGCGTGCCGACGAGACTCCGGAAGGTTTCGCTTACGCATGTCCATTTCCAGTACTGATCACGTCGTCGTGCCCGAGAACGAGGGCACCGAAGGCGCCGTGGAAGCTCCCGAGGTCACCTTCGCGGACCTCGGTCTCCCCGAGGGCGTCGTGCGCAAGCTCGCGCAGAACGGCGTGACCACCCCCTTCCCGATCCAGGCCGCGACCATCCCGGACGCCCTGGCCGGCAAGGACATCCTCGGCCGTGGCCGCACCGGCTCCGGCAAGACCCTCTCCTTCGGTCTGCCGGTCCTGGCGCGTCTCGCCGGCGGCCGCACCGAGAAGCACAAGCCCCGCGCGGTCATCCTGACCCCGACCCGTGAGCTCGCGATGCAGGTCGCGGACGCCCTCCAGCCCTACGGCGACGTCGTCGGCCTCAAGATGAAGGTCGTCTGCGGCGGTACGTCGATGGGCAACCAGATCTACGCCCTGGAGCGCGGCGTCGACATCCTCGTCGCCACCCCGGGCCGACTGCGCGACATCATCAACCGCGGTGCCTGCTCCCTGGAGAACGTCGAGGTCGCCGTCCTCGACGAGGCCGACCAGATGTCCGACCTGGGCTTCCTGCCCGAGGTCACCGAACTGCTCGACCAGGTCCCGGCCGGCGGTCAGCGGATGCTGTTCTCGGCCACGATGGAGAACGAGATCTCCACGCTGGTCAAGCGCTACCTGGTCGACCCGGTCTCGCACGAGGTCGACAGCGCCCAGGGCAACGTCACGACCATGTCGCACCACATCCTGATCGTGAAGCCCAAGGACAAGGCGCCGGTCACCGCGGCCATCGCCTCCCGCAAGGGCCGCACCATCATCTTCGTCCGCACCCAGCTGGGCGCCGACCGCATCGCCGAGCAGCTGCGCGAGGCCGGTGTGAAGGCCGACGCGCTGCACGGCGGCATGACGCAGGGCGCGCGCACCCGTACGCTCGCCGACTTCAAGGACGGGTACGTCAACGCGCTCGTCGCGACCGACGTCGCCGCCCGCGGCATCCACGTCGACGGCATCGACCTCGTGCTGAACGTCGACCCCGCCGGTGACCACAAGGACTACCTGCACCGCGCCGGCCGTACCGCCCGCGCGGGCCGCACCGGCACGGTCGTCTCGCTGTCCCTGCCGCACCAGCGCCGCCAGATCTTCCGGCTGATGGAGGACGCGGGCGTCGACGCCGGGCGTCACCTCATCAACTCCGGTACGGCCTTCGAGCCCGAGGTCGCCGAGATCACCGGCGCCCGTTCGATGACCGAGGTCCAGGCCGAGTCCGCGGGCAACGCGGCGCAGCAGGCCGAGCGCGAGGTCGCGCACCTCACCAAGCAGCTGGAGCGGGCGCAGCGGCGCGCGACCGAGCTGCGCGAGGAGGCCGACCGTCTGGTCGCCCGGGTCGCCCGCGAGCGCGGCGAGGACCCGGAGGCCGCGGTGGCCGAGGCGCAGGCGGCGGTGGCCGAGGCTGCCGTCGAGGCGGCCGAGGCGGCGGTGTCCGAGCAGCCCGCCGCGCAGGACGGGGACCGGGCGCAGGCTCCGTCGTCGTACGAGCGTCGTGAGCGTCGGGACAACGACCGCGGCGGCTTCCGCCGTGACGACCGCGGTGGTGGCCGTTCCTTCGAGCGCCGGGACAACGACCGGGGCGGGTTCAACCGCGACCGCGACCGTGGCTTCGAGCGCCGGGACAACGACCGGGGCGGGTTCAACCGCGACCGCGACCGTGGCTTCGAGCGTCGGGACAACGACCGTGGCGGGTTCCGCCGCGACGACCGTCGGGACGACCGTGGTGGCCGTTCCTTCGAGCGTCGTGACGACCGTGGTGGCCGTGGCTTCGAGCGTCGGGACAACGACCGTGGCGGGTTCCGCCGCGACGACCGTCCGTCCGACCGTCCGGCCGGCCGTTCCTTCGAGCGTCGTGACGACCGTGGTGGCCGTGGCTTCGAGCGTCGGGACAACGACCGTGGTGGCTTCCGCCGCGACGACCGTCCGTCCGACCGTCCGGCCGGCCGTTCCTTCGAGCGCCGTGACGAGCGCGGTGGGCACCGCGGCAGCGACCGTCCCTTCAACCGCGACCGCCAGGGCGACCGCCCGGGCTTCCGCTCCGGCGGCCACGAGCGCCCCTACGGCCGCCGTGACGACCACCGCGGTACCGGCTCCGGCACCGGCGGTTCCTCCTTCGGCCGCCGCGACGACAAGCCGCGCTGGAAGCGCAACGGCTGACGCCGAGTGAACTGAGCGAGGGCCCGTACGACTTCGGTCGTACGGGCCCTTCGCGTGTCACGCTGCATGACCCGGACGCCGGAGGCCCGCGCAAAGGTCTCCGGCGTCCGGGGAGCGGCGTACGAGAGGGTCGTCGGCGTCGGCGAGAGCGCCGATGACGGGAAGAACGAGCTGGTCGTGCGGGGCAGCGCTGGGCGCCTTCACCACAACGTCGGCAGGGGCAATGGTTCCTGCGGCGGGCGGGCGCGGAACGGGGGCGTCGGGCAGGCCGGCAGGGGCATTTTTTGGCCATGCTGTGATGCATGTCACGACTCTGACGAGGGAATCGCTGGGGGCATGACAGATGACGCCATAGCGAGCGGGAAGTCGGGACCCTCCGACTCGGGGTTGACCGACGAAGAACGGCTTGCCCAGCTCGGCTACACGCAGGTCCTTGCCCGCCGCATGTCGGCGTTCTCCAACTACGCGGTCTCCTTCACGATCATCTCGGTCCTCTCCGGCTGCCTCACCCTCTATCTGTTCGGCATGAACACGGGCGGCCCGTCGGTGATCACCTGGGGCTGGGTCGCCGTAGGTCTGATGACGCTGTTCGTCGGCCTGTCGATGGCCGAGATCTGTTCGGCGTACCCGACCTCCGCGGGCCTGTACTTCTGGGCCCACCGACTCGCGCCCCCGCGTACGGCCGCCGCCTGGGCCTGGTTCACGGGCTGGTTCAACGTGCTGGGCCAGGTGGCGGTGACGGCGGGCATCGACTTCGGAGCCGCGTCCTTCCTGGGCGCCTACCTGAACCTGCAGTTCGACTTCCAGGTGACGCCGGGCCGGACGGTCCTGCTCTTCGCCGGGATCCTGGTGCTGCACGGCCTCCTGAACACCTTCGGCGTGAAGATCGTCGCGCTGCTCAACGACATCAGCGTCTGGTGGCACGTGCTCGGCGTCGGCGTCATCGTCGGCGCGCTGGCCTTCGTCCCGGACCACCACCAGTCAGCTTCCTTCGTGTTCACCAAGTTCGTGAACAACACGGGCTGGGGCAGCGGGGTGTACGTGGTGCTCCTCGGCCTGCTGATGGCGCAGTACACCTTCACCGGCTACGACGCCTCCGCCCATATGACGGAGGAGACGCACGACGCGTCGACGGCCGGCCCGAAGGGCATCGTCCAGTCCATCTGGACGTCGTGGATAGCGGGCTTCGTGCTGCTGCTCGGCTTCACGTTCGCCATCCAGTCCTACGACAAGGAGCTCGCCTCGCCCACAGGGGCGC
The DNA here is from genome assembly GCF_040682555.1 of Streptomyces sp. NPDC051172. NCBI lineage: Bacteria > Bacillati > Actinomycetota > Actinomycetes > Kitasatosporales > Streptomycetaceae > Streptomyces > Streptomyces sp. NPDC051172. Next base: position 24,970 of record NZ_JBFBBE010000049.1, on the reverse strand, counting down.
CGCCGGCCCAGATCCTGCTGGACGCCCTGGGCGCCACGGCGGGCAAACTGCTTCTCCTGGTCGTCATCGGCGCCCAGTTGTTCTGCGGGATGGCCTCGGTCACGGCCAACAGCCGCATGATCTACGCCTTTTCACGCGACGGCGCGCTGCCCCTCTCGCACGTCTGGCACACGGTGAGCCCGCGGACCCGGACGCCCGTGGCCGCGGTATGGCTGGCGGTGGCCGGGGCGCTGGTGCTGGGGCTGCCGTATCTGATCAACGTGACGGCCTACGCGGCGGTGACGTCGATCGCCGTCATCGGCCTGTACATCGCGTACGTCATCCCGACGCTGCTGCGGGTGCGCAAGGGCGACGACTTCGTGCGGGGGCCGTGGCACCTGGGCCGCTGGTCGCGTCCGGTCGGCATCGTCTCGGTGGCGTGGGTGGGCGTGATCACGGTCCTCTTCATGCTGCCCCAGGTCTCGCCGGTCACCTGGGAGAGCTTCAACTACGCCCCGGTCGCCGTCCTGGTCGTCCTCGGCTTCGCGGCGGCATGGTGGGGCGCGTCGGCCCGGCACTGGTTCCTCAACCCGGGCCACGAACGCACGCTCGCCAGGGAGGCGTCCCGCGCGGCGGCCTCCGGGGGCGCTTCAGCAGACGCCCCCGAAAAGGTAGATCCCTGACACTCCGGCTGGATCTTCACCTCCGGCACGGCCGTGTCCCCGATACCCGATCGGAGACGCGGCCGTGTCCGGCTATGCTCGGGGAGGCAACATCGCCAGGGGCCCTTAGCTCAATTGGCAGAGCAGTGGACTTTTAATCCATTGGTTGTGGGTTCGAGTCCCACAGGGCCTACGGGTTGCAGGCGGAGGATATGCCCTCTGACCTGCTACGCAGCGCCTGAGTCGGCTTCGGTCGGCTTGGGCGCTGTGGCGTTTCCGGGGCTCTGCGTGAGCGATGCGTGAGCGGATGTTTGATCAGGGCCGCACGTTTGGTGGTGCTGACAAGATCTCGCGCCGGCGCGTCCGCGAGGCTTCGCAGCGACGCGGCGCCTCTCGCTCCGTGCTGCGGTAGCCGACGGATCGGCCGCAGCCGAAGCTAGCTAGCTCATCCGTCGTTTTCTCCGCGATGTCAGAGCGGTAGCCCACACCCTCCAAGCTGGTCTGCCATGACCGACGGCAGTCGACTCAACACCGAAGTTCAGTGGACTAGTGAGTGCGGGGCAGCGTAATCCCACGCCGCTCTAGGCTTGGGCACGTGCACGACGCTTAATCACGAGAGGGCTCCTGCTGATGGCCAAAGAGATCACCGGTGCTGTGACACGCTGGGACATCTCAGCGGCAGACCTGCCCGAGATGGTGCTGACTGCCCCCACGGGCGACCGCGTGCTTCTGCTCCCCGACTCGACCATCGACGGGATGGCTGTCTACCGGGACGATGTGGCCGGCTTGATCAAGACGCTGCGACATCGTGGCGTGGACATCGACTTCGCATGCGCGCGAGAAGACCGCCGCTATCTCAGTGAGTACGGCGCCACCGCGGTGGTGGCCACCATTGGCATCGCTGTCGCGACCACGCTCACCACCGATCTGGTCAAGAGCATCGTTCTGACTGCCTGGCAGCGGGCACGCTCCTCACTGGGGCCCAATTGCCCTGATGAGGAGATCGACGAGGCGAATGTGACGGTCAAGATCGCTGAGATCGTCCGGACCGAGAACGAAACGGCCATCCGGGGTCTGGAGATCACCAGCCGGCTGGCAGACATCGAGAGCCTCATCCAAGCGGTCGTGTTCGACCCGGCCCGTGCCGAGCTTCCTCCGGCAGACCCCGGCGATGCTGCTCCGGAGGACACCACCGAATGAGAGTCTCCGGCCTCGCCATTCGCACTGGGGTGCCTTTGCCCCCGGCATCAGGCCCTATGCGCGTGGCCATGTTGCACCAGGACGGTGTAACGGCCCTGCGAGAATCCATGCGTCTGTACGGGCAGTGCTGTCGCAGCATCTCCCTCACCTGGGGACTGCCCCTGGACCACCTTCCGTCCTGGGCATCGACGACAGAGGAAATCCACCGCCGCGGACTGTGGACGATGAGCGCACAACGGGACTTCCTTATCCGCGTGTGGTCGCAGGCTCGACGCCGACTGCGAGCCAACATCGCAGCACTCACCTCGCCGTCTCCGTGGTCTATCGGTCCACCCACCTCCGACCGGTGGAGCCACCGCCAGTACATGGCAATGGCGCGTTCGCTGCGAACACCGCACGACACGCGCCAGCCCACCGATCCGTGGCAGGACCTGGAAGCTGCGGCACGCACCTCTCTGGGCCGTGCCATCGACGCCTACAACTTCCTAGAGGACAGCGAGCTTTCCGAACTCGCCCACCGACACGCTCACCACGTCGCAGCTCTCGTAGGTGGGCTCTTCGACTGCAACATCGAGTACTCCGACGACACCTACTGGGACGTCTGCCGCCTCACGCTTATGCATAGAAGATGGGGCATGTCTGTCGGCTTCACTGCGACTCGAAATTGCTCCTTGTGCGGGCAGGACATCGATTACTGCCCGCACCTGCTCGATACCCGATACGACGTCACCGTGCGGCATGACGCTGACGGAGCGTGCAACGTTTGCGGTGCGCGTAGCTGTTCACACAGCGACGGTGAGACCGTCTCCGCCTTTCCGCGATCCGTCATGTCCGAGTTGCAGCTCCACGAAGTGAGTTGGGTGTCCCGGCCCAGAGATCCCTTGGCCCGCTTCACCAAGATTGAGTTGAGCCAGGAGGTACTCAGGCTCGGCTTGGGAGAAGACCCGACAGGGAGAGACATCTGTTGCTACCGGTGCCTTCATCCCTGCAGCGGTTTTAGCCACTTGCCGAACCAGGACGACGATCCTTCGCCTTGATCTTCCGCTTGCCGGCGCGGGGTACCAGCCTTACTGCGGCCTCGGCTATCTCGCGGTCCAGCTCAGGTAGCAAGCTCGTATACGTGTCCGAGGTCAGCGTGATGGTGGAGTGCCGCAGAGTCTCCTTCACGGCGTGGATGTCGCCGCCACCTCCGTGCGTGAGCGTTGCAGCGACGTGGCGCAGGTCCCGCAGAGTGATGGGCGGCAGGTCGGTCGTGGTGAGGATGCGGCGGAAGGTCTCGGAGACCGTTCCGGGGTGGAGCCACGAGCCGTCTTCCTTAGTGAAGACCTTGCCGGTGTCCTGCCAGGCTTCGCCCCACTTCGCGCGATCCTTCTCCTGGCGGGCTTTGTGGTCGCGCAGTTCGGAGATGGTCGTGCTGTCGAGCGCGATCGTGTTCGCGCTGCCGTCCGTCTTGGGTTCCGACTCGTAGGGGTCCCAGCCGTCCACCACGATCTCCTTGGCGGGAGTGATGAGGCCAGCCTCAAGGTCGATCTCGTGCCAGTCCTGACCGACCGCCTCGCCGCGACGGAGGCCGCGAGTACCCATGAGGTGGAAGATCGCGTACAGGCGGTCGCCTTCGGCTGCGTCGAGGAAGGCGCCGAACTGCTGCGGGGTCCACACCATCACGGGGCCGGGGACCTCGCCCGTCTCGCGCCAGCGCCGGACTCGTTCATCGGTCCAGAGGAGGGGCTTCGGGCGCTTGCCGGATTCCAACTCGACGTGGGACGCCGGGTTGAAGGTAATGAGCTGCTGCGCGATCGCGGAGTTCAGGGCCGCGCGCAGAGTGCGGCGGATCGCCTGACGGCTGGCCGGGCCGGTGATCTTCCGGAACGGCTTCATCTCGGCGAGCTTGGCTCGTTCGGCCGCGAGCAGCTTCCGCTCAGCTCCTACGGGGCGGCCGGGCTTACTCGGCTTGCAGCGGGCGATCTGCTCGCGGCGGGCCTCGTTCTCGGCCGCGATGACCTCGTTGTCGTCGGCGATCCCGTCGAACATCTCCACCAAGTGGCCGACGTTGAGGCGGTCGAGGCGTACGTGGCCGATGCGCGGCTTCAGGTGGACGCGGATGTGGGAGGCGTAGCCGTTGAGCGTGGTCTTGCGGCGCTTCTTCGCGGCGAACCACTGGTCGAGCCACTCGCCGACGGTGAGGCTGCCACGGAGGGCCAGGCCCGCCCTCAGGCGGCGTCGGGTCTCTTCGATGGCCGGGAGCGGGGCCTTCTCGATCGCGACTTCTTCCAGCATGTCGACGAGGCGCTGGAGGCTATCCGGGTCGTCCTTCTCTGCGAGGGCGAGCAGGGAGCGGAGGTGGTCGAGGTCGGCCTGCGCGTCCTTGAGGGACTCGTAGCCGGCGCGGCTGAAGGAGCGGCGGGTGCCGTCTTCTCGGGGCGGGAGTTCCTGGCGTATGGAGTACGAGCCGTGCTTGCGGCTGGAGAGCTTGGGGCACTTCTTGCCGAGCGGCTTGCCGGTGTGGGGGTCGCGGCAGTAGCAGCGGCGGTGGGTGGAACCCTTCAAAGATCGTTCTCCTCGGTGGTACTGGGGTCGGTCTCGGGTGGGTCGACGTCGGCGAGTTCCGGTGGCAGGTGCGGTGGGGTGCCGCCGTCTTCGCGGATGAAGGCACGGGCGCTGCGGAGCCGATACTTGGCTTCCAACGCCCTTTCTGCGTAGTCGGCTTGGGCGAGTACGGCTTCCTCGCGTTCTGCCCGGTTGGGTGCCGTCTCGGCCTTCCAGCGCTCGTGCTTCTCGCCCTTCAGGGCGGCCAGGGCGGCGCGCTGGTGGCGGACGTGGGCACGGAAGGAACGGAGCATGTCGTCTTCCAAGCCGAAGTCCTCGCTGTCACCGGTGAACCAGCGCATGGCATCCCAGGTCGGTTCGGAGTGCTGAAGGGGAAGGCGTTGGACTCGGTCGACGTAGCCGACGGGGTAGAGCAGGCAGATCGGGTAGGTCCGCAGGGCTTCGGCGAGGACGATGACGTCGACCAGGGGCAGGTTGGCTCGGCGGCCGGATTCCATGTTGGCGATCACGTTGCGCGGGATCGGGTGCCCGATCTCCTCACAGCGGTCCGCCAGGTCCTGGGCGCTCATCCCTAGCTCCTTCCTTCGTCTGCGGACTTCGGCGGCCACGGTGGCCATCACCTGGTCCACCCACTCCGGGACGTCGTCCTCGTCCCCTCCAGCATCCCAACCTTGTTGTGTCATGAGGACACATTAGCTTCCCTAACGTTGATTCCATGGCTTGGAGACGAGCGCGATTGCCGTGTTCGCCGAGGGCTCAGTCATGGATGGAGCGCGTATGCGCGAGAACGAACTCGCCGGCCGAGTGAAGGGCATGAGTCGAGAGGAGCTGCTGGAGCTTCCCGTCGCAGTTGACCTGGAGACGGGTAATCGGGCGCTGGGGCTCGGGCGGAGCAAGGGGTACGAGCTGGCGAAGCGCGGCCAGTACCCGTGCAAGGTGCTGCGGCTGGGCAACGCCTACCGGGTGGTGACCGCCGACCTGCTGGCTCTGCTGGGCCTGGCCGCGTGAGAGCGGGGAGTCATAGCAGCCCGTTCTGCGCTGAGCTGACACAGGAACGCTGGACTGTTGCCGGGTGTGGACGTACGGTCCGTGTTCCCTCGCGATGGCCTGGCGCCCGCGAGAAAGGGGTGGGCCCCCGGCGGTGCAACGCCGGAGGCCCGAGCAACCCCGAACGGCCCTGGAAGAACCAACCCGGCGGCAAGGGCGTGCGAGCCCGCCACCGCCAGACGAGGAGCTGCCGAGTGCAACCCGAGAACCCCGAGTCCTATTCCGCCCCAGCCCAGGCTGTCTGGCCTGCAGCGGCCATCCCCGGCCGACCCGTCGCCCACCTGCGCGCCGCGCAGGCTGACGGCGCCGACGAGGCGGAGACGCCGAGCGGCCTGGAGGCGATACCAGATGCGGAACCGACCCACGGCTCCAAGCTGCTGGATGAACTGCGGTCGCAGATCGCCCAGTTCGTGATCCCGCCCTCGCCGGAGGCCCTGGACGCGATCACCCTGTGGGTGGCGGCGACGCACCTACAGCCCGCGTGGCAGCACGCCCCGCGCCTGGCGGTGGTGGGCCCGGCGAAGCGGTGCGGCAAGTCGCGTCTCCTCGACGTGCTGACCGAGACGGTCCACGAACCGATGCTCACCATCAACACCACACCGGCGGCCATCTTCCGGTCGATCACCGAGGAGAACCCGCCCACGCTCCTGGTGGACGAGGCCGACACCATCTTCGGCACCCCGAAGATGGCCGAGAAGAACGAAGAGATGCGCGGCCTGCTCAACGCAGGCCACCAGCGCAACCGGTACGTCACCCGGGTCGTCGGCAACGACCACACCCCGCACCGCTTCGCTACGTTCGCCATGGCGGCCATCGCGGGGATCGGCGACCTGCCCGACACGGTCATGGACCGGGCAGTGGTGATCCGTATGCGGCGCCGGGCCGAAGGCGAGAAGGTCAAGCCGTTCCGGTCGCGGCGTGACATCCCGGCCCTGAATGAGCTGCGCGACCGTCTGCACGCGTGGGCCAGGCCGCTGCTGGACGAGGCCGCGGACCTGGAGCCGGACATGCCGGTCGAGGACCGCGCTGCGGACACCTGGGAACCTCTGGTCATCGTCGCCGACCTGGCCGGTGGCTGCTGGCCCCGGCTGGCGCGGGTTGCCTGTGCGCGGATGGTCGCCGCCGAAGAGGCGGCCGAGGAGGACCACCCCAGCGGTGCGCGGATCCTCGCCGACATCCGCCGGGTCTTCGTCGCCCAGCGCGAGGTGGACAGCCTGTCCACCGAGGAACTCCTCCACCACCTGCGCCAGGACCCCGAGGCGCCGTGGGCGGAATGGGGGCGCGGCGGGCTGGACGCCCGCGAACTGGGCAGGATGCTGCGCGCGTACGAGATCAAGTCCGGCAACGTGCGCATGGCCGACCGGACCCAGCGCAAGGGCTACATGCGCAACAAGTTCCTCGACGCCTGGCGCCGGTACTGCCCCGCCGTCCACCCCGTCGACGCCGACATCACTCGCGGCGAGGACTGAGGCCCTCTCCCGGTTGCCGTCCCTGCCGTCCCTGCCGTGATCTCGCAGGTCAAAGGGCATGCAGCCAAGACGGGAACCAGGGCCAAGACGGCACCGCGATCGACCATCGCAGTCCGCCGCCAAGACGCCGCCCTCATCCGTCTTGCGCCGTCCCCCGCCGTCCCCCGCCGTCCTGCCGTATCACCGCAGGTCACAGCCCCGCCCGCTGGGACGGACGACGCAACGCTTCTGTCCCGACTCGGGACACGGTCCATCCGCAACGAAGCCCTGCAGGACGCCCCTGCGTCGTGTTCCGACTCGGAACACGACGCAGGCGGCACCCGCCAGGACGGAGGGCCAAGGCGGTTGCCGTACCTGCTCTGACCTGCGCTTGCAACGGCCAAGACGGCAAAGACGCACCACACCACTACCCCAGGAGTACCTCGCTTGAGGATCCCTCTCATGTCTCGTAGCCCAGACCGTCCGCCGAGGGATGATCAGCCCGGTCTGGAGCAGCTGGCGAAGGCGAAGCTGCCTGCGGAGCAGTACGTGCTCCGTGCGGCCGGCATCGTCATCGCGGCCCTGACCGCAGGTGCGTTCTGGCTCTCCTACGCACACCTGGCCGAGGTCGCCGCCCAGCACGGACTCCGTGACTCGCCGACCCGCCGATGGGCGTGGCCCGCGACGCTGGACGCGTTCATCGTCGCGGGCGAGCTGCTCATGCTCCGTGCGGGCCTGCGCCGTGTCACCGACAAATGGGCCATCAGCGTCACCGCCATCGGATCGGTCGGCTCCATCGGGCTCAACGTGGCCGGGGTGACGGGCACGCGCGAAGTCAGCAGCGTGCCGCTGCTCGACTACGTGGTCGCCGCGGTTCCCCCGGCCGCCGCGATGGTGGCCTTCGGCGTGCTGATGCGGCAGATCCACGAACTCGTCGCACAGCCTGCTGTCGACCGTTCGGCCCCCGATTCAGCGCAGGTGCCGCAACCACCGTCCACCCCATCCGTCCACCCCGCCGGGGCGCCGGCCACCGCAGTTGACCCGTCTGTCGAGGTTCCGGCCGAGGGCGTCCGGCCTGCCGGCCTACTGGTTCAGCCCGGTCGGACCACCGAGCCGCCGACCGCCGCATCCGTCCAGCCGCCGGAATCGCCCGCCGATGCCGCAGCAGGCAAGCCGCGCGGTGGGCGTCCGCCCGGCGCCCCGCTTGAGGTACTCGTGGAGATCGGCCGGGCTGCAGCCGCTGAGCAGGGCAAGCTCACCCGGACGGTCGTCCGTACGGCAGTTGAGGACAAAGGGCTGACGATCGGCAGCAAGCGGCTGACCGACGTGATGGACATCCTCCGGGCCGAACCCGAAGCCCCAGCCGAGACCGACCGGCCCGGCGACTGACCGGAACCGCCACCGGATGACCGGAACCCTTCCGGTCATCCGGCCCGCCGATTACCGCCCCGCGCAACGCACAAACGTCCACACCTGTGGACGAGGCGGCAGCCGCCCGAACTCCACCTGATCTCTGCGGTGACCCGCACGCCCTCCCACCTCTTCTCCGGAGAACCGTCCATGACGCACGACCCGCTCCACTCCGAGGACACGCCCGACGAGCTGCCGACGCTGACGAAGTCCCCTACGCGGATGGACCGTTGGCGCCGCGCGTTCGGACGGGCCGCCCCGGGCGGAGCCAGTAGTACCCCGAGTCCGACTCACAGCCGGTCTTCGGGGGTCTCCGCCCCGGGGGTGGCGGAGGAGGCCCAGCGCCAGGGGGCGCCGGGCCAGGACGTCGGGACCGAGGGCAGCCCCGACGAGGACACGCTCCGCACCGTCCAGCGCGAGACCTTGCGTCCCGTACGTGCCACCGACACCGCCGAGAGCGTCGGCGGTGAGCCCGTCGTGAAGAGCGTCCAGCCCACGATCCGCCGCTTCACCGGAGACAAACGCAAGGAGCGTGTCGGCCCCCTGCGCTTCACGACCGATCAGCTCGCCCTCCTCCAGGAGGCCACTGCCGAGCACGGCTACAAGGGCGAGGGCGGCTTCGCCGCCGACGTGGTCGTCGCCTTCATCACCGGTCGGTTCACCGCCAACCTGCCCCTGTCCGAGGACCGCCGCCGCACCCACCACTTCCGCGCCCAGGTCCTGCGCCAGCTCAACCGGATCGGCGTCAACGTCAACCAGATCGCCCGCGCCCTCAACAGCGACCACACCCCACCCGACATCCGCCAACGCCTCACCGAACTCCACGACCTGCTGGAGCTGATCGCCGAGGCCCTCCGTCAGCCCGCCGCCCCGGAGACGGAGGCAGCCGCGTGATCGCCGCCATCAAACCGGCCGGGGCCAATACCCGCGGCCTGCTCGCCTACCTCTACGGCCCTGGCCGCCACGACGAACACCTCGACCCGCACATTGTGGCCGGGTTCGCCATGTTCGGCATGCCTGACCCCGGCCGTGACGAGAACGCCACCCTCACCGAACTCGCCCGTTACCTCGATGCCCCCGTGCTGCTGCGCAACAGCGAGTTCGGCCAGAAGGTCACCGACCACGTCTGGCACTGCCCCGTGCGCGCAGCGCCCGAGGACCGCTACCTCTCCGACGCCGAGTGGGGCGAGATCGCCCAGCGCATCGTCCAGGCCGCCGGCATCGCTCCGCCCGGTGACGACCTGGCCTGTCGTTGGATTGCCGTACGTCACGCCGACGACCACATCCACATCCTGGCCACCACGGTCCGCGAGGACGGCCGCCGCCCCAAGCTCCACGACAGCGGCCTGCGCGTCGGTGATGCCTGCCGTGAGATCGAGAATGACTACGGGTTGCGTCGGCTGAAGAAGGGGGACCGTACCGGTGCCCGTCGGCCCACGCAGGCCGAGATGCACAAGGCCGAACGCCTCGGCTGGGAACAGCCCAGCCCTGCATGGCTCCAGGACCGTATCCGCGCCGCCATCCCGCACGTGACCAACGCCGAGGAATTCATCGCCTACCTCGAAGCCAGCGGCGTCGAGGTCCAGGTCCGGCGCGGCCCGTCAGGCGACCTCCTCGGCTACGCCGCCGGCCGACCTGGCGACGTCAACGAGGCCGGCGAGCAGATCTACCACCCCGGAAGCAAGATCTCCCCCGACCTCTCCCTGCCCAAGATCACGGCCCGCCTCGAATCCAGCCGGCCCGAGGAACACCCCACCGCCCGCCGCAACCACCCCAGCACCCCCTGGCACCAAGCGACCGACGCCCTCGACACCCTCCACACCGACCTCGCCGACGACACCCACGCCCAGGCCCACATCACCGCCCTCGGTGAACTGCTCGAAGCCACCGCCCAGAAGGCACCCGCCAACCTGCGCACCGAACTCCAGGCCGCCGCCAAGGCGTTCGCCCGAGCCCAGCGCTCCCAGATCCGAGCCGAAGACCGCGCCGCCCACGCCCTGCGCAGCGCGGCCCGCGACATCGTCCACACCGCCACCGGCCCCGACGGCAGCGCGCTGGCATCCATGGTCGCAGCCCTCGTCTGGGCCGCCATCGTCGCCAGGCGCTGGCACGAAGCGAAGAACCACGCCCACCAGGCTGACGCCGCCCGCCAGGCCGTCCAGCACCTCCAGATGGCCGCCGACCGTGCCCTTGCTCCGACTCTCGCCGAACTCACAGCCCGACCGCCCAGGGAGCAAACCCGCCGCGTTCTCGCGAACGACGTACGAGCAGCCGTCCCCGACCACGCCGAGTGCATCCTCGCCGACCCGGTCTGGCCGGCACTTGCCACCGTCCTCGCCGACGCCGAAGCCCGCGGCCACCAACCCCACCAGCTCCTCAAGGAGGCTGCTGCCCAGCGCGAGTTGACCAGCGCCCGCCAACCTGCCCGGGTGCTGATCACCCGTATTCAGTACACCGGCCGGAACCCTGCCCCGAACCGCCGCGCTGAAGCTGCCCGCCGACGCTCGACCATCACACCCTCGGTCCGCGTCCAGCAGATCCAAAACGGTGAGACTCCATCGACGACTACGACGCCTGCCGAACAGCAGCACCGACGGCGCCGTTAGACACCGTCAGAGCCGCAGGGGTTGCGTTCCTCCGGGATCGGAGGAACGTGCGAGGCTTTCCCGGATCACGCGATCACTGGCGCGCAGAGCCGCCGTCAGTTCTCCTCGCAGCTCGTCCGGGAGGGCCCCTGAGCCGAGGGCGCAGGCGCGCACCAGCGCGCGACAGTTCTGCACTTGCCGGTCCGTGGCGATCTCGGTGTACAGAGGGTGAGCCAAGATTTCGCGGGCCGCATAGCCGTCTTCGGTGTCCGTCGTCCTGCGGTGGAGGTCCTCGACGATGCTGTGCGCGGTGAGCGCCTCGGCGGAACCGATCGCGTCGAGGACCGTAAGTCCGAGCCGGGTGTCGAAGACGATCATCCCGGGTTCGGTCTTCCGTCCGGAGTAGACCGTCACCAGGTCCGCCAGGTGCCCGTCGATCGGCTGCCCGGCGTCTCGGCGGCATAGGACGGTCAGGCATGTCGTGACGGCTTGTTCCCATGGGGCGCCGGGCATCGTGTCGGCAAGGAGGGCAGCGGCCCACGCGGTGTCACCCGCAACGAGAGCGGCGAGGACGGCGACCTGCCGACCGTCGAGCATCCGCTTTCCGATGCCATGGTGGGCCTCGATGTGCGCCAGCGCTTCGGCCCATCGTCCCTCGGTGGTGAGGGTGCGCGTGCCGTCTGCGAGGAGGACGCGCCACAGCCACGCGCGAACCTCCTGGCGGTCTTCGCCGGTCGCAGTGAGGTTCGAGGGGACGGTGACGTGCTCGAACCGGGCGGCTGCGCCTGCCTCGACGGCCTTGTACAGGTTGAGGAGTCGCTGCCGACCCTCATCGGCGTGACCGGCGCGGATCTGGAGGCGAGCGAGGTTGACGACCGGTTCCAGTCCTCGGATCGCGCTCATGCCGGGCAGGGGGCAGGCGTGGAGGTAGGCGGCGGCGTGCTGGTGGCACATCTCGCGGGCGAGGTCGGGGAGGCCGAGGTCGGAGGCGATGAGCGCGGCTTGGTTGTAGACGGCCGATGCGAGCCCCTGGTCAGTCTCTTTCGCCGCGGTGTCGGCCAGGTCGGCGAGTGCGCGTACGCGTTCAGGCAGGGGCAGGCAGGCGGGTCGGAATCGGGCGACGAGCGGGAAGCGCTGGGCTGTGGAGCCGTGTGGGTCCATGGATCCCCCTTGTCGAGAGTGAGGAATGCTGAGGCGGCGGTGCCCGCCAGCCATGTGGCGACGGGCACCGTCCGCTACGCGTGGGGCGTCACTGCCAGTCGACGATGATGCGGTTCAGCGGGGTGTCGAGAGCGAAGAGGCCGGGGCGCCGCTCGATGCTGGGGGCGTCGAGGGGCTGGATTTCGAATGTGGCTTCGTGGCTGCGGTATTCGCGGTCCCAGGTGCGGATGGCGTCGGCGACCTTCGCGGCCAGTTCGTCGCTGCCGGGACCGTGGCCGATGACGCCGAACTCCCAGAGCTTGCCGCCCTCGGGGGTCCTCTTCTCCGACAGCCGCCGCGCCAGGTAGGTGACGGCGCCCTTGTCGACGACGGCGGTCGACGAGGGGTAGGGATCCTCGGTGAGCAGAGTGCCCTTGGTGCTCTGAGGGAACAGCATCCGGATCAGGCCGGAGGGCAGGGAGCAGGTGAGGAACAGTTCCATCCACTCCGGCGATTCCATGGCGCGGACCGTCATGCCGGTCCACTCCTCGGTGCGCGGCTGGTCAAGTACACCTGCGAGGGCGTCGGCGTCGATGTTGAGTCCGGCGGGGGCCTGGAGTCGTACGGTGCCGTCCGTGCTGAGCGGGATCACTCGGCGGTCGTCGTCGGCGATGCCCCGCCGAAGCGGCATGAAGGTGTTCATCTCGCTGCCGAGGGACACCCACCGCCCGTCACGCTGCTCGTAGGCAATGGAGCGGGACACCGTGCCCTTGAGGCGCTGGGGGACGAGAAGCCGACCGCCGGGGGCAAGCTGCTGCAGCCAGGCGTGCGGCACACCGTGCGCGCCCACGGTGGCGATGATCCGGTCGTACGGCGCTGCTTCGGCGTAGCCGAGCGCCCCGTCGCGGGTCACGGCCTGGACGTTGGTGATCCCGGCGGCGGCGAGGTGCGTGCGGGCGCCTTCCACGAGGTCTTCGTCGACGTCGAGGGTGGTCACGTGTCCGTTCTCGCCGACCAGGTGGGCGAGTAGACCGGCGTTGTAGCCAGTGCCGGCGCCGAGTTCGAGGATGCGCTCGCCGGGCTGGGCTTCGAGCTGGTCCAGCATGAGGGCGACGACGCCTGGTTGGGAGGCGCAGGAGATGGACGTGCCGTCGGTGTCGTATTTGATGTGCACTGGTGCGTTGGCGTAGGCGTCTTCGAGGGACGCGTCGGGCACGAACACGTGGCGGGGTACGGTCCGCAACGCGGTCTCGACGGCGGGCGTGCGGGCGTGTCCGTCCACGCGGAGCTGGTCGACCAGGGCGTTGCGGAGGCGCTCGGCGTCCACCGTGGGGGTCGTGATCGTGTCGGTGTTCACCGCGCTGACGCTAGCGGCGTCGGTCGTTGCCTCGGTGGACGGTTCGGTGTGGTCACTCGTTCCCATGACTACCTCTCGTGCGATGTGGGACAGGGCGCTTTGGTCGTCCTGGAGGAGACCGGCGCGGTTGGCGTGGAAGATCAGGTGGTGGGCGATGACGGCTCGCAGGCCGCGGGTGAGGGCGCCGCGGGCTGCGAGGTCGGCGAGCGTGGCGCCGGCCTGTTCGAAGGCGGTCACCCATTCCTCGTGAGCGGGGAGTGGGCCATCCGGGCGGCAGAGGCTGTGGGCGTCGGCGGTCATGAGCTTGCGCATGGCCGGAGCCAGTGCGGCGGCTCGTTCGGGCGGTTGTGGAGCGGTGGCCGGTCGAAGGGCCGCGACCTTCGCCCATACGTCGCCCTGTTCGAACCAGTCGAGTCCCGCGCCGCGCATCATGGCGCTCGCCAGCAGGACGGCGGTCTCCCTGCGTCCCAAGTGCATCGGGCTCGGCTGGTAGGTGAGCAGGTGGCGGGAGTCCCTGTGGAACAGTTCGTGGGCTGCGTCCATGGCCTCCGGGCCGCCGAACGCGTCGGTCTCGGGCTCGTAGACGCAGGGCAGGCACGACACGGCCACGCCGTCGCCGACTAGATCGCTCAAGAGCGACTCAATGGCTGGTGAGGGCTTGTCCGCGAGGTAACGCAGCGGCCAGGGTTGCTTGTTCATGAACCACCAGCCGGTGAGCTGCCCGTCGGCCTCGGCCTCGATCAGGGTGGGGCCGAGGCGTTCGGCGATGGTGCGCCGGGCGATCTCGCGGTCGACGAAGGTGATGTTGTGCTGCTGCCAGCGGTCGGGAGGCATTGAGGTCCTTCGGTCGGTGGATCAAGCGATGAGGAGGCAGGCGTCCCAGGCGGACCGGGGTGGTGTGGCGGTGCTGGGCGCGAGGAGGGCCAGGGCTATGCCGGCGGCGCCGTCGAGTAGGCCGGGGCCGCTTTCCTCGTCCTGGATGAGCGCCATGGCCGTGAGTTCGCGGTCGGAGCCCGGTGGGATGACCGCAGCCAGGAGAGCCGGGATCGCGGCGCGGAGTTTCTCCGCGGTCGAGGGGCGGGCGTCGTCGGCCGTACGCGCGGCGACGTGGGCGAGGCCGGCGAACCCGTGGCAGAGGCCGGTGTCCGTCGTGGCCTTCAACTGCTCCGGGTCGGTAAGAGCGGCCACGAGTGCGTTCTCCGCGGCAATCTGGCGGCGGGTGTCGCCGAGGGCAAGCGCGGCAAGTTGCTCGGCGCGGGCGAGGCCGGCGGTGCCGTAGCACCAGGATGGCCGCCGGGGCGCGGACGGGGCGAGACGCCCGCTTCGCAGCTCTCCCTGAGTGACCCAGTACGGCCAGCCCGGTCCGCCTTCAGCCTCCCCCTTCCAGCGGTCCAGCCAGGCCAGGATGGTGCGTAGTGCTGCGTGGTACCCATCGGTGACGGAGCCGTTCCGAGCGGCAAGGGCCAGGAGCGCGAGCACGCCGCCGATGCCGTGCGCCATACCGGTGTTGGCGTGCCCGCCGGGGAATCGGTCGTCCGGGCTGCCCGAGGGCCCGGTCTCCGTCCACCAGCCCAGAAGGCTCTCGCCGTGGTGGGGGATCGGTTCGGTGAGGCGTACGCAGTAATCGAGAACGGCGCGCATCGTGGAGCTGCCGGGGTTGCGGCGTAGTAGGTAGGCGCCGTATCCGGTGAGGCCCCGGATGGTGTCGAACTCGGCGAGTTGCGGCAGGCGTCCGGCGTTGATGCGGCGGTGTGCGGCTTCGAGACGGCGCTCGACGTCGACTGCGACCTGGGCGTCTATCGCGTCGAGGGCGCGCTGGTAGGAGCCGGGAAGGTGGTCGGCCGCACAGGTCAGGGCGTGGGCGAAGGCGGGCACTCCGTAGAAGGGGTGGCTGTCTGGGCCGCTGGTGAGCGGTTGCCGGGAGGCGGCGGCGAGCCAGTCGTGGGCGCGGTGCCACGGGCTGAGGCCGTTCGCGGCCAGCTCGATGTGCAGGAGCGCGATGCCGGGCGGGCCGTAGGCAAGATGCTGCCGGTCCGAGGACAGCGTCCTCGGACCGAGGGCCACGGTGTCGGGGTTGGCGAGGTGGGCGGCGATGGCCTCGACCAGGCCGAGCGCGGGGTGGGTGGTCACGAGGCCCTCCCCCTGGTGCGAGCCGTCCAAGCCAGGGCGGCGGCGCGTGCCAGGTAGAGGCATACCTCCTCCTCCGGGAAGTTCACGGCGACGTGACGTACGAAGTGGACGTGCAGCAGGGAGGTCAGGACGTCGTCGAGGGCGATGCCTTGGGTGTCCGGGCCGGGCAGGTGCGGCCGGTACGCGGCGAGTGCCGCTTCCCGGTCGGCCCATCCGGACACGATGGCGTCTCCGCCTGGGACACTGCGCAGGGCCGACCAGTCGTCGCGCGGGTCGGCGAGCCGTACGGCCTGGGTGAACTGCGGGCGTGGAACGGCCACCGGTGCGGTCGGCGGGACATGGTCGATCAGCCACCGCATCCCAGCCTCGGTGGTGCCGAGGAAGGCGGAGGTGATAGCGACCGTGTGGGCCGCCACCAGCGTCCGCTGGCCCGGACGGTGTGACTGGGCAAGTTGGGCCAGGACGGCGCGCGAGTCCGCCCGGAACACCTCCTCGGCCGCCTCCCATGCGGCGCCGGAGCCCCAGCGGCCCATCTCGCGGTAGGAGGTGGGATAGCGCAGGTCGGCCAGCAGGCCGATGCTTCGTAGCTCGTCGGCCCAGGCGCTCACCGTTCGAGCCGTGTCGGCGAAGGCTTGCGGGCCGGGGAGGGCGATGCGTACGCGGAGGTGCTGGTCCGGGTCTCGGAAGCGGATGAACCACCACGGCGGGTTGCCGAGCTGTTCGAGGAGACCGGGCAAGTACCGGGAGACCAAGACGTCTTGGCGGCGGGGGTCGCCGTAGAGGGCGGCCAGAAGAACCGAGGAAGAGGCAGGCGTCTGCATCTGGTCCGCAGACAGGGCACGGGCCCGGCTGGGGGCTGGCAGTGGCGGCCATGGCGACGGCCTGGTTGCTTTGAGTGGCACCACGACCTCATGGGCTCGCCCGCCGCACCAGCCATACGCATCTGGTTCCGGGGCCTCGACGAGTACGGCCAGGCGCGTACGGTCCAGGTGTCGGCGCAGGAGCGCACGGTGGCCGGCCTCGTCGAGGTCGAGGAAGAGGCGCCGGTCGTCCTCTACGAGATGGACGCGGCGCTGCAGCCTCCGCCGGGCACGCCAGTCGCTGAGAGCGGCGTCCCACTCAGCCCGAGGACGGGCATGGCCGGGCAGTTCGGACGCTTCCAGCCGCCAGCGTGCCGGGGCCAGCACGGTCTGGCCGTACCGCAGACGTGGAAGGAACGGCATCGCGGTTGCGGCGCCCCAGTCGAAGACGGTTACCTGCGCGCACTGGGCGCGGGACAGTTCGGTGAGGAACCGCACCAGTGGTGGTGTGTGGGTGCGGAGGTTCAGCGCGTGCATCCCGACGGCCTCCACGCGGTGGCCTCGCTCAGGGACGGCGAGGTACATGCGGCGGCCGTCGCACCCCACAGCCAAGTCCTCCGGGGTCAGGACGGTGTCCTGCGGGGCGCGGTGCTCCTGAAGGCTGATCACGGTGGGTAGCACCTGCGGGGAGCGGGTGACGTGGGCGCTCTCGGGGAGCAGGGACGGGAAAGAAAGCTGCGCGGGCATGGTGTTGCCGTCTGAGGCTGGGAGGTCGGCAAGCTCTGTGACCAGGGCATCCCGGTCGGCGGGGGCCAACACGCTGAGGAATCGGCCCGTGGAGACGCCGGCGCCACGGGACACGTTCACGACCTCCAGCCGGAACCGCCCGCGCTGCAAATCCTCCAGGCTGGCCGCATGCACCCGCACCCCGATCTCCAAGTGCGGCGGCAGCCGAGGCTCGTCGGGACCCACGTCCAGGGCCTCAATCTGTTCGTCCGTGAGGATCACTTCGTCACGACCGTCGAGCGCGGCGGCCTGCGCCAGACGTACGAGGGCGTCATCCCGAGCGGAGACGCGGGGCCTGCGCACGCTGGCCGGAGCGCCCGGGTAGCCGTCGGGATAGCCGGTGCCGCTGTCCGCGACGACCTCCGCGAGCGGCACCATCGTGCCGATGCCGTACCGCTCGTAGAACCGCTGGTGGTACGCGTTCCAGGCGGCGGTCCCGTACGGGCGGATGCTCAAGCGGGTCAGGATGAGAGCGGCCCGCTCGATCTCTTGGGCGACCGCTTCCGGCAAAACGATCTGGGCGTCCAGGCGGAGATCGAGCGCGACGGGGTGGCGACGCAGGCCAGGGACGAGGTCTCGCATCCGCGCCGCGACGCTGTCCCGGCCGCCGTGCGTGGCGCACTCCTCCAGGCCCGCCCGGACCGCGTGGAGTTCGCGTACTGTCTCCGCGACCGGGGCGAGGCTTCCAGCGTCGATCACGTCGAGCTGGCTCACCAGATACCCGAGGGCATCGGTCTCGGTGCTCGGAGCGTGCAGGCCCGTGATCAGCACCCGCCGCCAGATCAGCTCCGCCAGCAGTTGACGCACCTTCTCGGGACCGGCCTCGGGGAACTCCGCCTGGAGCTTTTCCACGAGGATGCCGAACCGGATCGGTAGTCGGCCCGCGGCAAGGACGGCGCGCACCGGTTCGGTCAGGGCCAGGGATGCCTCGACCGTGCGAGTCCGGTCGTCCTGGACGTCGGACTGGAACGGCACGACGAGCCGGTCTCCCCGGTACGTCACGGTGTTGTTGACGACAACGGGTAGCCGTTCGAGGAGGTCTGGGCACGACTCCAGCCGTTCAACCACGGCAGCCAGCCACTCTGCCCCCGCGCGGCCGACGGCCACGTGCTCCTCGCTCCAGTCGGCCCGGGCCTGCGGGCCGAACTCGGCGGTGGCCACGCCGGCGAACAGGCCGAAGGGTGTCGCACGGTGCTGTGCCCGCAGGAGGTAGCGGGACACGGACATCGCTGCGCGCTGCACATCACGGAGGGCGGGATGCTCAGCCGTGCACAGGGCCCGTACTTGCGCGGCCAGGACAGGGCTGGAGTGCCGGAGTGCCTCGGCGACGTCCTTGTTCGCCCAGACCGCGCGTAGCCACGCCACGCGGGCAGATGAACCACTGTGCGAGCGGTCATCGAGGTCAGGGCATGGCGGGAACGGCAGCGAGGGCCGGGCCACAGCGCGCACGAGAGCGGTGGAACCGGTGCGGAACGCTGCAGGCGAAGCAACCACCAAGTACCTCCGTAGGTGAGGGGGCGGGCGCTGGTGCCGCCGCGCGGGGGGGCGGGGGCCCC
>NZ_JBFBBE010000049.1:0-6313 GCF_040682555.1 Streptomyces sp. NPDC051172 | reverse complement strand
GGCTTTTTGTTTTGTTTTGTTTTTGTAGGATTGGCTCGTGCTGCGCGCGCGTTTTGCCCCCGTGCAGGTGTCCTTGTGTGTGGGGGGGGGGGGGGGGGGGGGGGGGGGGGGGGGCGCCGCCGCGCCCCCCCGCCCCCCCCCCAGGCCGGGGTGACCGGGGGTCCAGGTCAGGCGACGTTGGTGGTGCAGGCGCCGCAGGTGGACCCGCAGTTGTCGTCGGTCAGGTTGACCAAGCCCGCCGGGTCGGCGATCTCGACGAGGGAGACGTCCAGGTCGAAGCCGTCCGATGCCCCAGGGATGTGCGGGCGTACTTCGGTGCGGCTGGGAACTACGGTGCTGCGCGTCATGCTTCAACTCCTCGTAATCGTTGTGGTGTTACTGGGCTGGAGCGCCCACCAGGTGCCGTCACGGGAGCGTTGCCAGACGGCTGCTCCCTGGACGGCTCCTGGCCGCCCAGCACGAGGGGACGTGCTCCGCGTAGGAAAGTCCTTGCGGGCTGCCTGCCTCACGCCGGGAAGTCATGTGCCGGGATTCTGATCAAGCGGATGCCGGTCGCCGCTCCATGAAGTAGGCGAGTGCCTGGGCCTTGAGACGATCGAGGCACGGCTCGCACGCGTAGAAGGGAGCGTGCTGCCCGTCCCACTGCACCGGGCCGAGCCAGATCACCAGGACTCCGGTACGCCCGCAGCCGAGCCAGCAATCACCGGTGATCCACGGCCACTCCATGGAAGGACATCTCCTTTCTCAGCTGGTCGGGATGGTCGATCTGGCGGCCTGGCAGTTGGGAGTGCAGGCCCAGGGCTGGAACGGCAGGCCCCGGTGGCGTATCTCGCCCAGCCGTCGACCACTCGCTCCCAGTGGCCGAGCGCAGAGGGCGCAGTCCATGGCCATCTGCTGGCGGGGCCGGAGTCGGGCAAGATCCGGAAGGGGCGAGGGTGCCGTGGCCGGGATGCTCACTTGCCGCCCTCGGTACGAAGTTCCGCCCAGACCTCTTTGCCCCAAGGGCATCTGCCCGAGCCGTGCAGGTCGTAGCCCCACCGGTCGGCGACGGTATCGACGAGGAGCAACCCGCGCCCCGACTCGTCGTCGTCAGCCGCCTGGCTGAGCATGGGCAGACGCGTTGGTTCCCGGTCCACGACCCCGACACGCAGTCGTGTCGCGCTCGGCCGCCCAACCGTGAGGCGGATCTCGGGACACGGAGTGTGCCTGGAGGCGTTCGCGATCAGCTCCGTGACGATCAGCGCGGCACGGTCGGCGAGGCCGTCTAGGTGCCACACACCGAGGACGTCTCGGACGAGTTCGCGGCCGAGTTCGGCCGTGGACGGCGCGCACGGGAAGGTCTGGCTGTACGTGGGGTGGCCGACAGAGAGGGCCTCAACTGGTGTTCTCAGACTCGTCATTGGGGTGGAGCCTTCGTGTCGTCTCGGCGCCCGGCCCGCCCCCGCGGGGGAACTTCAAGGGCGGACCGGGCCGTCAACAGCCGCCCGCACGGTGGGGCGCGGCGGGCGACCAGCACCCAGACAACTCCTTTTCCCAGCACGTTGGTTAGGACGTTCAGGTGCTCAGCCGACGCACCGACCTAGGGTGTTTTGACCTCTCCTTTACCTGGCGGGTGGGGATCGCGCGGACTACCGTGCCCGCATGGACACCACCCGCAACACCGTTCTTGAGGCGTGGATGACCGAACACGGCTACAGCTCCAACAGCCTCGCCGAGGCCGTGAACAGGGCCATTGAACGGTTGACCGGACGCCCTGGTGGACTCGACGGCTCGTCGATCCGAGCATGGAAGGCAGGCCGGGTCACGTGGCCAAAGTCAGCCGCCCGCAGGGCACTTGAGGACGTCACCGGACTACCCGCCATCGCCTTAGGGTTCGTGCCACGGAGCCGGCCTTCGTCCACCCCGGCCCCACCGCAGCAGGAGGACCCCGACATGAAGCGCCGCACCCTCGTCGGCAGCATCGCGGCGGCTGCCGCAGCAGCAGCCGCACCCGGCACCGCATCGCCGCGCCGTATCGGCATGAGCGACGTCAACCGCCTCAACAAGCGCTTCGCCGAGATCATCGCCAGCGACCACCGCCACGGCGGACAACTCGGCATCGAACAGCGGGCCGCCGCCCTCGCCGACGAGGCGCTCAACCTCCAGAACGCAGGCAGCGCCACCCAGCGCGTACGAAGCAACCTCTACGCCTCAGCAGCCGCCTTCCGCTCCTCCGCGATGTGGGCTGCCATCGACGGCCGGCGCTACGACGTTGCCAAGGCACACATGCGCGAGGCCCAGGCCCTCGCCGAGATGTCCGGCGACCAGGCGATCAAGTTCCGCATCTGGAGCCACGCGGGCACCATGTACCGCCACATGGGCCGCCCCGCCGACGCGTTCGCCGCCAACGACGTCGCCCGCAACCTGCACCTCACCCGCCGAGACCCCCTGTTCGCCTCCCTCGGCCTGGCCCGCCAGGGCGCCATCCACGGCACGGCACAGGACCGCACCGGCACGCGCCGGGCCTTCGAGCAGGCCCAGGACGCCATGCTGCGAGCCAACCCCGCCGACTACCGGCCGGTATGGATGCTCGCCTTCTACGACCAGGCCGAACTGGACTCCCTGGCCCTCTCCGCGCACCTGGCGCTCGGCGACTACTCCACCGCCGAGTACCACGCCCACCGCTGCCTGTCCGCCCTCCGACCTCACATGATCCGTTCCCGCGCCATCACCACCACCCGGCTCGCCCACGCCCAGCTCGCCCAGGGCGCTCCCGACGCCGCCACAGCCACCGCGATGAAGGTCCCCGCCGAAGCCGCCACCCAGCACGCCCGGGTCACGCGCATGCTGCAGGAGTTCGGGGCCGCACTCCGCGCCACCGCGCCGGCCAGTTCCACCGTGCAGACCTGGACCGAGCACACCGCCGCCTGGAGGATGGCCGCATGACCACGGCGCCCGCCATCGAACTGCGCACGTTTACCACCCTCGACACCGTCCGAGGCGACCTCCTCGACGTGTACGCCGACGTGCGCGCCCCGCTCCTCCACCTGCCGAACTACGCGGTCACCGCGTTCGGCGAACGCCTGGACCGACACAGCACTGAGCCGGGGTTCACGGCCGTCCTCGCGTACGCGGACGGCCATCCAGTCGGCTACGCCTACGGCAACACCATCGAGCACGGCGACCGCTACTGGCAGCGCACCAGCCCGACGCCGGCCGATAAGTACACCGAGCGCCCGGCCGTGGCCCTGAAGGAGATTGGCGTTCGGCCAGCCTGGCGGAAAACCGGCACCGCCCGGCGTATCCACGACGCCCTCCTTGCCATCCGCGACGAGCCGTATGTGACGTTGATGGTCAACCCGGCGGCCGGGGACGGAAAAGTCCACGCGCTCTACAAGTCGTGGGGGTACAAGGACATCGGACAGAGCCAACCGTCACCGGCCTCACCGGTCCTGACCGTGATGATCCGCGCCATCCGCTAATCGGAGCACCGCCACCCCTACAAAGCTGCATGATCATTGAAAGCACCCATGCGCTACCTTCCGTGCCAACGACGGAACATGACGAGGTCACACACCAACCGAACCATCCCAATACCGCCGAGGCGCCGCCCACCCCTCACGAGTCAAGTCATGCCGTAGACTGCTTCACCGCGTTCCCCACCAAGTCGGAGTGGATTGAGTGTGGTTGAGGCTCGCCATCTGAACCGCGCCGCCGCGCAACTCTTCTCACTCGAGGGACGACGCGAAGCGCCAGACATCGTCAATTTCGAAGATCTCAAGCCCTTCTGGAGAGCCTTGCGGAGTGAGATCTTGAATGATCTCGATCACTCCAGCTGGGGTCCTGGGTACGTCGAAATAGTAGAGCATCCGAAGAATCCGCTATCCGTACGCCCGATCGCGCGCTTCTCAATCAAGGATCGATTGATATATGACGCGCTAGCGGCTGTTGTGGCGGAATCGATTGAACCTCTCCTGTCGGACCGCGTATATAGCTACCGAGCTAATCGCCCGACCACCCACTCCATCCGCGCATGGGTGAAAATGCGGGAAAGAGCAAGAGTCAAGCTTCAGCAATCTGGCACCCGAATGGCCCGTACCGACATCACCTCATTCTATGAGCATATAGATCTGAGTATCTTGTCGATGGATCTGGATTCTATAGGTGTAGACGCGAAGACCATCGAGCGATTGCAATACTTCCTGAATCATTTCTCGCACCAGAGTCACGCCTGGGGGCTTCCGCAAGGGGCAACGGCATCTGGAATTTTGGCCAACACATACCTTCTACCAATTGACGAATGGTTGCTTCAAACGGAAATCGATTGGGTAAGGTATTCCGACGACATATATCTCTTCGATCGGGACGAAGAAGAACTCAGATCAATCCTACTCGGCACAAATAGGACGCTCCGAGCCCGCAAACTTTCCATGTCCTCCACAAAGACGGAGATTTTCACCAAAGAGGGTGCGGAAGATTTTCTGGACGACGCAGAAAAGGATCTGATCAGCTACTTCCTCGGCCTGGGGAAACCTTGGGCGAAAAAACTGCTACGAGACCTTTTCGTGCGCGCACTCACCCAAGAGTCACTAAACGAGCGCGACATCAAATTCTCTCTTCCACGTCTCGGCCGCATCAAAGATGATTCCGCTCTCGAGTGGGGCATGGATAACCTCAAGTCCCTGCATCACTTGTCGGAACAGATCCTTAGATACGCTGAGGCGCTACCCAGACACAGCAAGACGTTGGCGCAAACACTAGAGACACTTACTGACTCCATGCCGAACCGAGACTACCCGTACCTCGAAAGGAATATATTTCATAGTGCCCTCCGAAAAAATCTTGAATCTGCGGCGATCAAATCTCACGCATGGCGCGTACTACGGGATCACAACCGGCCTAACCTTCCCCGCGAGTTCGCCGCTAGATACATCGGTAGTTTCGCAAAGCCAGCCGATGGCCCACTTCTCAGGATGGAATACGAGAACGAGGGAAGCGAGCATGTCCGACGCGCGCTTCTCGTAGCCATGCACGAATCAGACTATATATCACCAACCCTTCTCCGTAATCTAACACGCTCCCCTTCACAACTTCGCTGGACAGCAGCCTATTTGCTTCGCAATCCCAGAATTCCGCACCCAAAGTAGTTGGTGGCCATGAAGAGACTTCTTTTCTATATAGCATTGTTGCTGGCATGCCTCATTGTCGCATTCACGCAACAGGGCAGCACTCTGGGCGATCTAGCAAGTGGCGGGGTGGTGGGATTCCTTCTGCCGGTCGCAGACGGGATGGCTTCCAATGCCACGGAGATACGGCACCGATGGTACTCATTTCGTTACGCTAAGTCTGAAATTCGCATTTCCGTCTCCTATTTATTTCGCATCAAGGTCGACGGCCGCTACCTACTCATCCAAGGGCATCGATTTCCCCAATTCCAGCCCGTTGGAGGAGTTTACAAGATAACCAGAAGTGGCCGAGCCTTCTTGAGTGGAATCGGCGCACAGGACGACGATCTCATACCCTTTGACTCTACAAGCAAAGACGACATACGCATTCGCATCAAGGGGAAGGAGCTGTCCAGATTCTATAGCTGGTTCGAATCACGAAAAGGGCGTGAGGATTCCCCTTGGAGAGAGTTTTACGAAGAACTCGTAGAAAATGGCCCACTCCCACACGGCGTGTTCCCTTATATATTTCACGACTACGTGCGGCGAGATATTGACCCCATTCGGTTCAGCGAGCATGCCAATTGCCTCGAAATCCTCGTTGCGGACATCTACGAGTTGCTCCCTACCGAGGATCAGCTTTCCGCTTTGCAAAGTCTGATAGCTACTCATCCTGATTCGATACAGTGGGTCACGGAAGATATGATTCGTCGACGTGGGGCTATTCCAGGCGCTCCTCAGAGATTCGACATAGCCCGCCATGCACAGCGCCTAATTCATTAGGAGGACGGCGTCCCATCAGCTCCAGTCTGCGTTGCAGCCCTCGACACGCGCAGGTGGAGATGGTCTGCAGGTGCCAGCCGACGGTCTCCCGCCCGTGTCCAGGGCCTGGGCAGCCAGATCCTGGCGGGTGATACCCCACGGAATTGCGGAGCCATGCAGACCATGTGCCTCTGTTCTGCGCTGCGGCGGACGCGTCGGCCGGGCTCGCATCATCGGTTGTACGCGCCCCGCGCGCGCCATCGCCGCCATGCGACTCGGAGCCGACTGGCACTGCTCCCTTGAACTGCGAAGGTGACTGCTCAGCAGGTCGTGTGACCTGCCGCTGATCGGATCGTTGGTCTGTTCGTGGGCCTGTCGAAGCGTCGTCCGTCGTACGACGATCTCGT
>NZ_JBFBBE010000048.1:0-70975 GCF_040682555.1 Streptomyces sp. NPDC051172 | reverse complement strand
GTGCGACAGACCGGCCCTCGCTCATTCGGCCTCTGACTTCTTCGCCGCCGCGTCGATCGACGCCAGCGACTTCCGGACCTGGTTACGGTCCGTCGTGTACCAGAAGTCCGGCAGTGAGGCCTTCAGATAGCTTCCGTAGCGCGCCGTGGCCAGTCGTTGGTCGAGTACGGCGACCACGCCGCGGTCTCCTGAGGCCCGTACGAGGCGGCCGGCGCCCTGGGCCATGAGCAGCGCGGCGTGCGTGGCGGCGACTGCCATGAAGCCGTTGCCCCCGGCATCCTCCACGGCCTTCTGGCGGGCGCTCATCAGCGGGTCGTCCGGACGCGGGAAGGGGATCTTGTCCATGACGACCAGCTGGCAGCTGGGGCCGGGCACGTCGACGCCCTGCCAGAGTGACAGCGTGCCGAACAGGCAGGTCTTCGGGTCGGCGGCGAAGTTCTTGATCAGCTCGCCGAGCGTCTCCTCACCTTGGAGGAGAATCGGGAACTCCGGGACCCGGGAGCGCAGTTCCTCGGCGGCGAGCTGCGCGGCGCGCATGGAGGAGAAGAGGCCGAGGGTGCGGCCTCCGGCCGCCTGGATCAACTCCGTCAGCTCGTCCAGCATGTCCGCGCGGTCGCCGTCCCGCGCCGGGCGCGACAGATGCTTGGCGACGTAGAGGATGCCCTGCCTGGGGTAGTCGAAGGGCGAGCCGACGTCGACGCCCTTCCACTGCGGGAGGTCCTCGCCCTCGGTGCCTTCCGGTGCGAGCCCGAGGGAGGCACCGACGCCGTTGAAGTCACCGCCCAGCTTCAGCGTCGCGGAGGTCAGGACGACTGAGCGGTCCGCGAAGAGCTTCTCCCTCAGGAGCCCCGACACGGACATGGGGGCAACGCGGAGGGAGGCTCCGAAGCGGTCGTGGCGCTCGTACCAGACGACGTCCCACTCGGAGCCGTTGGTGATCCGCTCCGCCACGTCGTGCACCGTCTCGACGGAGGCCAGCGCCTGCTTGCGGACCGCGTCCTCGTCCTGGACGGACTTGTCCCGGGTCGCTCCGATCCCGGAGATCACCGTACGGCAGGCGTCGCGCAGTGCCATGAGCGCGTACCCGAGGTCCTCCGGGACCTCCTCCAGACGGCCCGGCAGGGCCAGCTCCATCAGCCGCTCGAAGCCCTCGGCGGCGGTCTGGAGCTGGTCGGCGGCCTTCTCGTTGACCAGCTTCGCGGCGCGCCGGACCGCACGGTTGACCTGACCCGGCGTGAGTTCACCGGTGGCCACTCCGGTGACCCGGGAGACCAGCTCGTGCGCCTCGTCGACGATCAGCACCTCGTGCTGCGGGAGGACCGGGGCGCCCTCGATGGCGTCGATCGCGAGCAGGGCGTGGTTGGTGACGACCACCTCGGCGAGCTTGGCACGCTCGCGGGCCATCTCGGCGAAGCACTCGGCGCCGTACGCGCACTTCGTGGCGCCCAGGCACTCCCGGGAGGAGACCGACACCTGAGCCCAGGCCCGGTCGGAGACACCGGGGGTGAGGTTGTCGCGATCGCCGGTCTCGGTCTCGTCCGACCACTCACGCAGCCGCAGCAGGTCCTGGCCCAGCTTGCTCGTGGGCGCGGCCGCCTCGAACTGGTCGAACAGCCCCTCCTCCTCGTCCTGCGGGACACCCTCGTGAAGCCGGTGCAGGCAGAGGTAGTTCGACCTGCCCTTCAGCATGGCGAACTCCGGGCGGCGGCGCAGCAGGGGGTGGAGCGCATCGACGGTGCGCGGCAGATCCCGCTCGACGAGCTGGCGCTGCAGGGCGAGGGTGGCCGTCGCCACGACGACACGCTCCCCGTGCGCGAGCGCGGGCACGAGGTAGCCCAGCGACTTTCCGGTGCCGGTACCGGCCTGGACCAGCAGATGGGAACCGTCGTCGATCGCCTCCGCGACGGCTTCGGCCATGGTCACCTGGCCGGGGCGCTCCGTACCGCCGACGGCACTGACGGCAGCATGCAGGAGTTCGGGGAGTGAGGGCTTCGTCATAGCGCGACCACCCTACGACCCGGCACTGACAAACGGGTGATCAAGACGGGGACGGAGGGCGGGATCAAGACCGGCTGCTCCTCGGGTGAGGGTAGGAGTGGAACGCTCGCGAAGATCGGCTCGGGTGCCCTCGGGATCTGCGCTGTGGAAAACCCGATGCGGGGCGGAGGGGAACCGGAGCGGCCCGAGTGGTGTACCAGAAGTGATGCTGCTGCGACACGGAGTCACAGCAGGTCGCGCAGGGACCGGTCTCGGATCATGAGGGCGGCCCGCTTGGCGGGCAGGTCGACCTCGGCGGCGAACCGGAAGCCGGCGCTCAGAAAAGCAGCGACGGAGGGGGTGTTGCGAAGGTCGGGTTCCGCAATGACGCGTGCGCAGGCGGGCCGCTTGTCCAGGGCGAGGTCGGCTGCGGCTCTGAGCAGGGTGCTGCCGAGTTTGCGGCCTCGGTCGGCGACGCCACCGATGAGGAGGTGCAGTCCGGTGTCGTGAGGCCGAGCGGGATAGTGGCGGGCCACCGGGTCGAGGTCCGCCCGGTAGATCTCCCAGTAGCTCATCGGTGTGCCCTCCAGCACGCCGAGGCACGGAACACTGCGTCCGTCGCCGGAGAGCTGGGCCCGCAGGTGGCTCTCGGTCACGGTCGGAGGGCCGGCCAGCTCCCAGAACTCCGCGACGGCAGGGTCGTTCATCCAACGGCTGATCAGCGGTAGGTCCCGCTCGACGTGCACGGGGACAAGGTGGAACACACCCGCTGGTGTGACGACCGGCCCCCAGTCGGCCACACGGTCGAGGAGGTCGTCGTCGGCTCTGGTGACGGAGGCGGGCGGTGCTGGATCTCCGCACCGGTTTCGTGGCTCCTCGGAGTCGGTTTCCGCTGCAAAGAGTGCAAGCAGTTCGTCGGGCAGCCGCAGATCGAGTGTGTCCTCGTTGTCCGTGCCCGCACCGGTGCTGCTCTCGGCCGCAGGGGGGCTCGAGTCGGCGCCGTTGTCAGTGCCGGGGACGGTGGCTGCGTGTGTGCTGGCGTCGGTGGGAGGCACGGCGCCGCTCCTCTCAGAAGACGGGATGGGGCATGTTCCTCAGAAGCGAAGGGGGTTGACGGTGGTCTGTGGTGGTTCTCAGAAATGGAGGGGGTTGGCGATGGTGACGTAGACGGACTGGGTGTCGACCGGGCCGACCAGTTCGTCGAGGCCGTGCAGGCGGGTCAGCAGGTTGGCCTTGCAGCGCAGGACTGGTGAGTCCAAGAGGTGGGCAGGAAGTGACGTGCCCAACCGGGCAGGGCCGGAGGCGACATCGCTCAGGAAGTGGCGGAAGGCGGCGAGCAGCAGCTGTTCGTCGGCGAGGCGCTGGGAGCCGAAGGCACCGATGAGGCCGAGCACGTTGTTGATCGCGAGGTAGTAGGCGAAGCGCTCGTCGGTGACCTCGTCGGAGACGAAGGTGTCGCTGCGCTCGCCGATACCGGGCAGCCGGGCGTCGAGCTGGCCGCGTCGGGACTCCCGGAAGTAGTAGCCCTGGTTGTCGCGGTAGCGGCCGCCGACGGGCCAGCCGACGGCGTCCAGCAGGAGCAGCGTGTTCTGTTGATGCGCCTCCAGGGCGATCCCCGCCTCCGCGTCCAGCCACAGCACGGGACGGACGACCTGCTGGAGGTAGCGCAGGAACCACTCGACGGCAACGGCCGCACGGGGACGACCGGTTCGGCCCGCAAGGCGCGTGACGACCGTGGCCAGCCGGGACTGCGAGGGCGGCGGACCCTCCTCCGGGCGGCGCGCCGCGCCCGCCGGGTTGCTGCCTGTCGCGGCCTGCGGCCGGGGCGAGACGAGGCCGGCGATGCAGGAGACGTCGTCGGACGGGCTGAACGGGTTGTGGCGGATCATCACGTCGAGTCCGGCCACGGGGCTGCCGTCCGGCGCGTCGACCGCGAGCCAGGCGGGGTCGCGAACGATGTCGAACCCGGGGTGCGCAGCCTGCCACTGCCTGGACAGGCCGCTGCGCAGCAGGCGGTGGACCTCGACACCTCGGTGCAGTTCCTTGCGGAGGTTCTCGCGACGGGAGTTGGTGATCCGCAGACCCAGCGACAGTTTGAGCATGGCAGGGGAGCCGGACCGGTGGACGGTCCGTACGGAGGAGGTGGGGTGCCAAGGTGAGCCATGCGCACCGAGGTCACGGAGGAGTCCGGCGTCGAACAGGACCGCAGTCTCGGCTCGTTGCCGCACCTCGCGGAGCTGCCAAGGGTGCACGGGGAGGGCTACGTAGCCCTCCGGCAGCGTCAGCTCGGCTTCGGCGAGCCGTGCCATGAGCTGGGGTGCGGACACGGGACGGCCGCGCTCGGTCCAGGCGGAGTCCCAGGCAAGGACGGAAGGGGCGACAGCCAACCAGCGCAGCGGGAAGGAGCCGCGCAACTCAGGTGAGTACGACCGTGCCTCGGCCTCGGAGAGACCTTCGCGGCTCTTGGGAGTGGGATGCAGCGGGTGCCCGAGTACGAGTGCCTGCTCGGAAGCCAGGAAGAGGTCCGGTCCGTCGCAGGGGCGCTCCCGGCGCTCGCGGATGAACGTGACGGTACGGCGGAGGGAGTCGGCGACGCGGGCGATGAGGTCCGGGCCGGATGTGGAGGCGGTGGGGGCGGGGGACGATGTCCGGGCGGTCGCGGGACGGCAGGCGCCGCTGTTCCTGGGTCCGGCGGTCGCTGGCAGGGCAGCCGTGTCGTTGCCGGGGTCAGGCGTTTCCCTGGCCAGCAGTGCGGCGACGGTGACCGCGTCGGCCGGTCGGGAATGTGCGGGGGCGTTGGCGAGGAAGGGGAGACCGAATCGGTGCCATCCCGTCGGGGACCAGTAACGGACGGGGGCGAGGAGGGCCGTGCCGCTGGCGGGCAGGGGGATACGGAGAGTGCCGTCCGCGGGGGCGGGGAGGCCGGCTTCGCGCACCCAGCAGCGCAGCAGGTTCTCGACCGCCGCGGCCTCGGCTGCGGTGTGCGGATCGGGGTGCTCGAGGAGATCGGCGGCGGTCGGACGCGGGCTCTCGGTGACGGAGGCTTTGCGCTGCTCCGGAACCCGCTCCATGGAGCGACCGTCCCCCGGGCTTCCGCCCCCGGCCGAAGCCGAAGCCGGCCTCTGTTCCGACTCCCGCTCCGCGCCCCGCCCCAGTTCCGGTTCCCGCGCAGCCGCTCGTCCCTGCTGACGGGGCGCCGGTGGGTTCGCCCGTGCAGTTGGAATCTGCTGGGAGGGCGGTGCTTCGGAGGGGCCTCGCTCGGGGGCGTGGGTGCGGGCGTCGGATGCAGGGGTGGGGTTCAAGGCGGTCCTCGTGGGTGGTTCTGCGGCGTTCAGGGGCGAGGCGTGCGCAGCATGGACGGTGGTGCCGACGGCACTTACGAGCGGGGGCGCATCAGCTGCCGTGGTGGCCCGCCCGCTCGGCCCGGTCGCCCTGTCGTCGGCGTTGGGGGTCGGGTCCGTGGGGCCGTCGTATTCCAGGTGGTCGGCCGGAGCGGTCGCGGCCCGCGGCTTCCACGGCATCGGCCAGTCGGTCCAGCACGGCGGCCGCCTGTTCGTCGCTGATCGTCAGTGGCGGCAGGAGCCGCACAACGCTTGCGTGGCGGCCCCCCACTTCGATGATGAGGCCACGTCGCAGGCACTCCCGCTGGACGGCGGCCGCGAGTTCGGGATCGGCCGGGCGCGGGCTGCCGACGCGGGAATCCGGCACCGCCGCCGGGGTCGTCCCAAGGTTGAGGGGCTCGCAGTCCACGCAACCTGGCGCAGCAGAACCTCCGTCCAGTCCTCTGGACGCCCAACTCGGGCCGTCAGAGGCCGAGTCCAGTCCGCCGAGGCCCCGATCGAGCCCCGCCGAACCCCCGGCGCCGATTTCGGAACCCTCGCCATCGAACGTCGCGCCCCCGCGCCCTCCGCAATCCCCCTCCGCGTCCACGAGCTCCAGCCCGATCATCAACCCCCGCCCCCGCACCTCCCCGATGCAGGGAAACTCCCGTGCCAGAGCGCGGAGTTGGGCGATCATGCGGGAGCCGAGGGTGGCCGCTCGCTCGGCGAGGTGGTTTTCGCGGACGTAGGCCAGGGTGGCCGTGCCTGCGGCCATGGCGAGTTGGTTGCCGCGGAAGGTGCCCGCGTGAGCGCCGGGCTCCCAGATGTCGAGGTCGTCGCGGTAGACCACCACGGCAAGGGGGAGGCTGCCGCCGATGGCCTTCGAGAGGACCATCACGTCGGGGGTGATGCCGCTGTGCTCCACCGCCCAGAAGGCACCGGTCCGTCCGACCCCCGTCTGGACCTCGTCGGCGATCAGCGGGATGGAGCGGGCCGATGTGATGCTTCGCATGCGCCGCATCCACTCGTCCGGCGCGGGGATCACCCCGCCCTCGCCCTGGACGGGTTCCAGGATCATTCCCGCGGGACGGGGAACCCCCGACTTGGGGTCGTCGATGACGGATTCGGTCCAGCGGGCTGCGAGTTCGGCGCCGCGGGGTCCGCCGACGCCGAAGGGGCAGCGGTAGTCCTGGGGATAGGGAAGGCGGGCGACTCGTACGTCCGAGGCGTCCCCGGATGCTTCAAGGCCTCCGGTGGTCATGCCGTGGTAGGCGCCGGTGAAGGCCAGAAGTCCGGTGCGGCCGGTAGCGGTGCGGACGAGCTTGAGCGCGGCCTCCACCGCGTCGGTGCCCGCCGGCCCGCAGAACTGCACGCGCGCGTGGTCGGCGAGGCCGCGCGGCAGAGTGTGGAACAACTCGGTGACGAAGGCGTCCTTGACGGGGGTTGCCAGGTCGAGGACGTGCAGCGGGGCACCCGAGTCCAGAACTTTGCGGATGGCCTCCAGCACCACGGGGTGGTTGTGGCCGAGGGCGAGCGTCCCGGCTCCGGAGAGGCAGTCGAGGTAGCGGCGGCCGTCGGCACCCTCGATGGTCAGCCCCCGGGCTCGGACGGGCACGATCGGCAGGGCACGCGCATAGGTGCGCGCCGCCGACTCGCGCGCCGACTGCCGGCGCAGGATTCCCTCGTGCGCGGCCCGGCCGGTCGGGGAAACCTCACCGGCAGCACACCGCCCAAGAGTCCCCTCGGACGCACTCCCGCTGCCTGCAGACTCGGCCACGACTCCCTGTCCTCCCACCGGGGAACCGCACACGGACAGCAGAACCCCCACCCGTACCAACCCCCCACCGCTCACCGGGTTACGGGTTGCCTCAAGATCCTTTCCGTGACGGAACCGTTGCTGTTCCATCGGAAGTCCCCCACAGCGAGCGCATAGTGTGTGATGCCGTTCCAAGAAGCCGTGAAGGCACGTGGGATCACCAGCTTCGAGCGTGGGTTCACGGCCGCAGCACCCGATTCGTTCAGTTCATCCCAGGGGGAGTCAGCGCATGCGATCCATAAGGCCGTCCGTCACCGTTCGCCGGGAGAGGGGTGCCCGCCGCAGAACCTCCCCCGTTCTGGCCGCCGTTGCCCTCGCATCGGCACTGGCGCTCACCGCCACCGCCTGCAACTCGGGCAGCGACAGGGCCGACGGTCAGGCCTCTGCCTCCGCGAGCGACACGGGCAGCAGCGGCGACGGCAAGATCAAGATCCCGGACGACATCAAGAACAAGCTCAAAGAGCACGGGTTCGACATCGACAAGTGGAAGCACGGCGCCTGGAAGAACTGGAACAAGGACCAGTGGCTGCGCGAGGCCGACGAGTTCATCAACCCGATCATCAAGGGCCTGTGGAACCCGGACCGGATGCGGAAGGCCAACGACCCGGACAAGGGCGTCAACGAGAACGACCTCTCCGGTGACCAGGGCGTGACCGACCCCACGCCGGCGCCCGTGGACGCGAAGGCCGTGGCACCTACGTATCACGCCAACGCGGCGGCGTCCGGGAAGGTGTTCTTCGACTCCCCCGAGGGCACGATGGTCTGCTCGGCGACGGTCGTGGAGGACCCGGCCCATCCCGGCAAGTCGAACCTCGTGTGGACGGCGGGCCACTGCGTGCATGCCGGCAAGAAGGGCGGCTGGTACCGCAACATCGCGTTCGTGCCGTCGTACAACAACGCGGGCAGGTCGGCAGCCCAGCTGCAGAACGCCACCAGGGAGGAGGCCGCTCCGTACGGCGTCTGGTGGGGCGACTGGGCGCAGACCTCTCAGCAGTGGATCGAGAAGGGCGGCGAGACGGGCGGTGACGGTGCCTCGTACGACTACGCCGTCATCCATGTGACGCCGGAGAAGGGCGGCAACGGCAAGTCGCTTGAGGAGACGGTCGGTTCGGCGCTGCCTGTCGACTTCAACGCTCCGGCGGTGCCGAAGGTTTCCAGCATCACCGCGACCGGTTACCCGGCAGCCCCGCCGTTCGACGGCCAGAAGATGTTCCAGTGCACCGACAGGCCGGGACGGCTGTCGATCAACGCCTCGGACCCGACGATGTACCGCATCGGCTGCACCATGACGGGCGGTTCGTCGGGCGGCGGCTGGGTCGCGACGGGCTCGGACGGCAAGCCGGCGCTGGTGTCCAACACCTCGATCGGCCCGGTGACTTCGGGCTGGCTGGCCGGACCGCGGCTGGGTGCTGTGGCCAAGGGTGTGTACGACTCGGTGAGCAAGAAGTTCGCCGGTCAGTAGACCTGTTCGTGCTGAAAGGCCCGCCTCCTCGGTGAGGGGGCGGGCCTTTGGCGATCTCGATTCTGCGGTGACTCGGCTTGCGGCTCAGACCGCCGGCGCCGGGACGTACGGCGCGAGGTCCGCCGCCAGCTCCTCGTGCACCCGCACCTTGAGCAGCGTGCCCTCCGGGGTGTGCTCCTCGGAGATCACCTCGCCCTCGTCGTGCGCGCGAGCGACCAGCTTGCCGTGGGTGTACGGCACCAGCACCTCGATCTCGACGGACGGCCTGGGCAGCTCGTTGTCGATGAGCGCGAGCAGCTCCTGGATGCCCTTGCCGGTGCGCGCCGAGACGGCGATGGAGCGCTTCTCGATCCGCATGAGCCGCTGAAGGGTCAGCGGGTCCGCCGTGTCCGCCTTGTTGATCACGACGATCTCGGGTACGTCGGTGGCGCCGACGTCCCTGATCACCTCGCGCACCGCGGCCAGCTGCTCCTCCGGCGCCGGGTGCGAGCCGTCGACCACGTGCAGGATCAGGTCGGACTCGCCGACCTCCTCCATGGTGGAGCGGAACGCCTCGACGAGGTGGTGCGGCAGGTGCCGGACAAAGCCGACCGTGTCGGCCAGCGTGTAGAGGCGGCCGCTCGGGGTCTCCGCCCGGCGGACGGTCGGGTCCAGGGTCGCGAACAGGGCGTTCTCGACCAGGACGCCGGCTCCGGTCAGACGGTTGAGCAGGGAGGACTTGCCGGCGTTGGTGTAGCCCGCGATGGCGACGGACGGCACCTTGTTGCGCTTGCGCTCCTGGCGCTTGATCTCGCGGCCGGTCTTCATCTCCGCGATCTCCCGGCGCATCTTCGCCATCTTCTCGCGGATCCGTCGCCGGTCCGTCTCGATCTTGGTCTCACCGGGACCACGGGTGGCGAGGCCGCCGCCCTTGCCGCCGCCCATCTGCCGGGACAGCGACTGACCCCAGCCGCGCAGCCTCGGCAGCATGTACTGCATCTGCGCGAGCGCGACCTGCGCCTTGCCCTCTCGGGACTTGGCGTGCTGGGCGAAGATGTCGAGGATCAGGGCCGTACGGTCGATGACCTTGACCTTGACGACGTCTTCGAGGTGGATGAGCTGGCCCGGGCTGAGCTCACCGTCGCAGATGACGGTGTCCGCGCCCGTTTCGAGAACGATGTCCCGCAGCTCATAGGCCTTGCCGGAGCCGATGTAGGTGGCCGCGTCGGGCTTGTCGCGGCGCTGGATCACGCCGTCGAGCACGAGCGCGCCCGCGGTCTCCGCGAGGGCGGCGAGCTCCGCGAGGGAGTTCTCCGAGTCCTGCACGGTCCCCGTGGTCCACACGCCGACGAGCACGACACGCTCCAGACGGAGCTGGCGGTACTCGACCTCGGTGACGTCCTCGAGCTCGGTGGAGAGGCCGGCCACACGGCGCAGAGCCGCGCGCTCGGTACGCTCGAACTGGTCGCCGTCCCGCTCTCCGTCGATCTCGTGGCTCCAGGCGACGTCCTCTTCCATCAGGGCATCGGCCCGAAGCCGCTCGGGGTAGGTGTGCGCGAGGCGCTCAGTGTCCTGGGAAGGGGATGAAGAGGAGGTCATTGGATCCTTAACGTCGATGGGGATTCCGGTACGGCGATCGCGAGAGCGGTCACTGTGGACAACGTACGAGTGCCCCGGGAGATTCCCGCGACCCGTGCCGCGCCGACCCGAAGATGGTCGCACGGCACGGCCCGTCCGGTCATCGCCTTATTTCGCGGATTTCACAGCCTGCGCGCCGGGTGCCGCCGGCTTCCAGTCCGGGTGACCGGGCATCGGCGGGGTCTTCTTGCCGTACAGCCAGCCTTCGAAGAAGCCGCTCAGGTCGCGCCCGGAGATCCGGGAGGCAAGCCGTTCGAAGTCGGCTGTGGTGGCCGTACCGTCACGGTGGAGGCTCGCCCAGGACCTCTCCAGGCGCTCGAAGGCGGGGCGGCCGATCTCCTGGCGCAGGGCATAGAGCGCGAGCGCGGCGCCGTCGTAGACGTTCGGCCGGAAGATGCTGATCTTCTGGCCGGGGTCGGGCGCCTTGGGCGCGGCCGGCGGTCCACCGGCGGCGCGCCAGCCGTCGGAGGCGGCGTATGCGGCCTTCATGCGCGTCTCCATGGGCTTGTGTCCCACCTCCTCCGCGTACAACGCCTCGTACCACGTGGCGTGCCCTTCGTTGAGCCACAGGTCGGACCAGGTCTGCGGGCTGACGCTGTCGCCGAACCACTGGTGGGACAGCTCGTGCACCATGATCGACTCGACGTACCACTTGGGGTAGGTGTGGCCGGTGAAGAGCTCGCTCTCGAAGAGAGAGAGCGTCTGCGTCTCGAGTTCGAAGCCGGTGGACGCCTGTGCCATGAGCAGGCCGTAGGTCTCGAAGGGGTAGTGGCCGACCTTGCTCTCCATCCAGGCGATCTGGTCGGGGGTCTTGGCGAGCCACGGTTCGAGTTCTTTGACGTCCTTGGTGGGCACGACGTCGCGCATGGGCAGGTGGTGCGGGCCGGTGCGGTGCAGCACGGTGGAGCGGCCGATGGACACCTGGGTGAGCTCGGTGGCCATGGGGTGCCGGGTGCGATACGTCCAGGTGGTCGACTTGGGGCCGCGCTCCACACCGGTCGGCAGGCCGTTGGCCACGGCTGTGTAGTCGTTGGGGGCGGTGATCCGGATGGTGAACAGCGCCTTGTCGGAGGGGTGGTCGTTGCAGGGGAACACCAGGTGCGCGGCATCGGCCTGGTTGGCCATGGCGAGCCCGTCCTCGGTGCGCACCCAGCCGCCGTCCTGGTCCTTGGCGGCCACGGGGTCGCTGGTGTGCCGCACGGTGATCCGCGTCCAGGCGCCCCGGGGCAGCGGCCTTGCGGGCGTGACGACGAGGTCCGCACCCGCGCTGGTGAACGTGGCCGGCTCACCGTTGACCTGGACCGATTCGACCCTGCCGTGTGTGAAGTCGAGGTTCAGCCGGTCCAGGTCCGCGGTCGTCGAGGCGTTGATCGTGGTGACGGCCTGGAGGGGTTTGCTGTTGGTGCCGGGATAGGTGAACGAGAGGTCGTACGACTGCACGTCGTACCCGGGGTTGCCGAGGTCCGGGTAGAGGCGGTCGCCGATGCCCAGGGGAGTCGGGGGCGAGCTCGCGGCCAGGAGGCAGACGGAGACGGCGGAGGCGAGCAGTGCGGTCGCCTTCAGGCGGCCGGGAGGGCGGCGGAACCGAGCCGCGGTGCCGGGACGCGGGCCGTGCGGTCGTGGGGCCTGGGAGCGCGGGGTGAGCAGCATGGATCACGGCTATCAGCGCGCGCGTGCCGGACGGCGACGACTCGCGTTCGGCCCACCCGAATGGGTAGGTCGGGTGCAGGTGTGCGGCTCCGGCGCCGTGGCGCACGGCCCGGCGCTCACCCGCCCGGCGTCTGCGCCCGGCTCACGTCGTAGACCCCCGGCACATTGCGCATCGCCCGCATCAGGGCGGGCAGGTGGGCCGCGTCCGGAAGTTGGAGGGTGTACGTGTGGCGGACGCGCTGCTGGGTGGGAGGTTCGATCGTCGCGGACACGATCTCGGCCCCTTCGAGTGCCATGGCCTCGGTCAGGTCCGCCAGCAGATGGGGGCGGACGAACGATTCGGCGAGCAGCGTGACCCGGCACTCGGTGGTGTCCCCCCAGCGCACGTCGACCTCCGCGCGCCCCGCGCTCTTCATGCGCTCCACACCGGCGCACTCGACACGGTGGACGGTGACCACACCGCCGCGCACGGCGAAGCCGGTGACCTCGTCGGGCGGTACGGGCGTGCAGCAGCCGGCGAGGCGTACGGTCGCACCGGGCTGGTCGACCGTGATGTCGGCGGTGGTGGGACGTGAGGTGAGCCCCTCCGCGGCGGGCCGGAGAGCGACCGAGGGCTCCTCGTCGGTCTCCTGCGCTGCTCCCTGCGCCTCCTCGTGCGTCGGGTGGGCCGCGAGCCACCGCTGGATGGCGATCCGGGCGGCAGGCGTGTGGGCGTGCTCCAGCCACTCCCTGGAGGGCTCGGAGGCCGGGTCCTGGCCCATGAGGAGCTGCACGGTGTCGCCGTCCCGCAGGACGGTGCTCAGCGTCGCCAGGCGGCCGTTGACGCGGGCGCCGATGCACGCGTGCGCGTCCTCGCCGTACTGGGCGTACGCGGCGTCCACGCAGGTGGCACCCTCGGGCAGCCCGATGGTGCCGCCGTCGGGCCGGAAGACGGTGATCTCACGGTCCTGAGCCAGGTCCTCGCGGAGGGTGGACCAGAACGTGTCCGGGTCGGGCGCGGCCTCCTGCCAGTCGAGGAGGCGGGAGAGCCAGCCCGGGCGGGTGGGGTCGACGCGCTCGCCGTCGGCCGGAGCGTGCTCCTCCGGGGGCGGGGCATAGGGATTGCCGAGCGCGACGACGCCGGCCTCGGCGACCTTGTGCATCTGGTGGGTGCGGATGAGGACTTCGGCGACCTGACCGTCCGCGCGGGCGACCGCGGTGTGCAGGGACTGGTACAGGTTGAACTTGGGGACGGCGATGAAGTCCTTGAACTCCGAGACCACGGGCGTCATACAGGTGTGCAGTTCGCCGAGGACGCCGTAGCAGTCCGCGTCCTCGTTCACCAGCACCAGCAGGCGGCCGAAGTCGCAGCCGCGCAGCTGGCCGCGCTTGCGGGCGACGCGGTGGACGGAGACGAAGTGCCGCGGCCGGATGACGACTTCGGCCGGGATGTCGGCCTCGCGCAGCACACCTCGTACCTCGTCGGCGATCTCGGCGAGCGGGTCGTCGGCGCGGGAGGCGTTGTCGACGATCAACTCCCGTGTGTGCTCGTACTCTTCGGGATGGAGAATCGCGAAGACCAGGTCCTCCAGCTCGGTCTTCAGCGCCTGGACGCCGAGCCGCTCGGCGAGCGGGATGAGCACGTCGCGGGTGACCTTGGCGATGCGGGCCTGTTTCTCGGGGCGCATGACACCGAGCGTGCGCATGTTGTGCAGCCGGTCCGCGAGTTTGATCGACATCACACGGACGTCGCTGCCGGTGGCGACGAGCATCTTGCGGAAGGTCTCGGGTTCGGCGGCGGCGCCGTAGTCGACCTTCTCCAGTTTCGTGACGCCGTCGACGAGATAGCGGACCTCGGAACCGAACTCCTCGCCGACCTGATCGAGGGTCACGTCCGTGTCCTCGACGGTGTCGTGGAGCAGAGAGGCCGTCAAGGTCGTGGTCTCCGCGCCGAGTTCGGCGAGGATCAGCGTCACCGCGAGCGGGTGCGTGATGTACGGCTCGCCGCTCTTGCGCATCTGGCCGCGGTGCGAGGACTCGGCCAGCACGTAGGCCCGGCGCAGGGGTTCGAGGTCGGCGCTCGGGTAGTGGGCGCGGTGGGCGTCGACGACATGGCTGATGGCACTGGGCAGCCGGTCACGGGTGGCGGGGCCGAGCAGGGCGGCACGGCCGAGGCGGCGCAGGTCGATCCGCGCCCGCCAGCGCGCCGCCGGGCCTGTTACCGGACCTGGGGTCGCGGGATTCGTCGCCTCCGCACTCATGGGCACCTCCGGCTGCATGGACCGGCGGACGGGGTGCCCCATGGCGGACACGGCTCAGGGGATGGCAACGGTCCCCCGTCCGGGCCGGTGCTTGATGCTACCGAGCCCATCACGTGCGGCTGACCGCCTCTCGCCGAGCGTGAAACGGATCACCCATTCGAGCGAAGGTCTGCAGGTTTACGGTTTCGAGCCACGCGAAACAGAGCCGCCTGTGATTTCGAACGCGTGGTCGTCACCCTGGAACAACTCCCATGCACCACCCGGCATACAGGCCTCGGATTCCAAGCCGCCATCCTGTTCAGCGAACGAATGTTTCCAGCCACTCGGAGTCGATCTCACCCTCGGCGACGATCACTGCGGGGCCGGTCATCTCGATCTCGCCGTCGGGTTGTTCGGTGATGACCAGGGTCCCGCCGGGCACGTCGACGGTGTACGTCACCGGGCTCCCGGTGACGGCCGGGTCGGCGCCGTCCCGGCGGGCGGCGGCCACGGCGACAGCGCACGCGCCCGTGCCGCACGAGCGGGTCTCGCCGGCGCCGCGCTCGTGCACGCGCAGCGCGACGTGCCGGGGGCCGCGGTCGACCACGAACTCCACGTTCACGCCGTCCGGGTATGCGGAGGCCGGGCTGAACGGCGGCGGCGCGTACAGGTTTCCGGCGTGCGCGAGGTCGTCGACGAACGCGACTGCGTGCGGGTTGCCCATGTTCACGTTCCGTGCGGGCCAGCTGCGCTCGCCGACGGTCACCGTGACGTCCCCTTCGGGGAGGCGCGCCCTGCCCATGCCGACGGTGATGTCGCCCGCGGCGGAGCCGCTGTTGGATGCAGCCTTTGCGATGTGCACGCTCTTCACGCCTCCGCGCGTGGCCACCGCGAGGTCGCCCTCGGCGACGTACCCGGCGCGCTGGAGGTAGTACGCGAAGACCCGCACGCCGTTGCCGCACATCTCCGCGATCGAGCCGTCGCCGTTGCGGTAGTCCATGAACCACTCGGCCTCGGCCGCCATGTGGTGCGCCTCGGGGTGAGCGGCGGAGCGCACCACGTGCAGCAGGCCGTCACCGCCGATGCCCGCGCGGCGGTCGCACAGGGCGGCGACGGCGGTCGGGGGGAGGTCGATGGAGTTCTCGGGGTCCGGCACGATCACGAAGTCGTTCTCCGTGCCGTGGCCCTTGAGGAAGGCGATCCGCGTGCGCGTGCTCATTCCTCGATCGTAAGGGACCACTGCGCTGGGGATGACGGACGGAGAGGGCGGTGGGTCCGTGCGAGCCTGTGGGGGCTGGTCGCGCCCACGCGGCGGAGCCGCATATCGACACAGCCCAGCGCCCCTACCAGGGGCGCTTCAGCGGAGCCTTGCCACGCGCCACACGGCGAGCACTACCACCGCCGCGACCACCACCACGTACGCCAGGACCACCCGCCAGTCCGGTCTGCGGCCGGAGCCGCGCGGCGGCAGGCCCGGGCCCGTGTAACCCACCCGGCGGGCGGCCATCATGCCCCAGCCGGCTGCGCAGGAGCAGATCAGCAGCCCCAGCATGGCGATCACGGCCCCGCTGTCGCCGAAGTCGAAGGCGAGCGGGAAGGCGAACATCAGGGAGCCGACCGCGGCAAGGGCGACGATGGGGGCGAGCTGCCAGATACGCAGGCGGCGCTGCGGGCGCAGTTCGACCTCGACCTCGGGGCCGCCGGCGAACATCTCGTCCGGCTCGGGGCCGTCGGCTGTCACTCCGCCCTGCGTGTCGTCGGGCCCGTCTGGGCTCAGACGGTTCTCGTCCTGCTCCGATTCACCGCTCTCGACGGTGAGGGGCTCGGTGCCTTGTGCAGTGTCGCGAGGGCCGGCCTCCATCGCCACGCGCCCTCCCAACTAGGACTCCACTTGGTCGATCGAAGCTCGATGATGGCACGGCACCGGATGCCGGAACGGCGGCCGGAGCGTCCCGATGCCATGACGTGATCAGGCTGTAACCGGTCGTTCGACCAACGCCAGTGCGCGCTGCGGAAGTTCTGTGAGATCCGCCGCAGCCCCGCTCAGCCAGTGCACGCGGGGGTCGCGCCGGAACCAGGAATCCTGCCGGCGCGCGAAGCGTTTGGTGGCGCGCACGGTCTCGGCCCGCGCCTCCTCCTCGGTGCACTCCCCGGCCAGCGCCGCGAGCACCTGCTGATAGCCGAGCGCGCGAGCAGCCGTACGGCCCTCACGCAGGCCCTGCGCCTCCAGCGCACGCACCTCGTCCACGAGCCCGGCCTCCCACATCCGGTCGACCCGGCGGGCGATGCGCTCGTCGAGTTCGGGGCGGGCCACGTCGACGCCGATCTGGACGGTGTCGTAGACCGAGTCATGGCCGGGCAGGTTGGCGGTGAAGGGCTGACCGGTGATCTCGATCACTTCGAGGGCACGGACGATGCGGCGGCCGTTGCTGGGCAGGATCGCCTGTGCCGCTTCGGGGTCCGCGGCGGCGAGTCTGGCGTGCAGCGCACCGGAGCCACGCAGCGCGAGCTCCTCCTCCAGCCGGGCCCTGACCTCGGGGTCGGTGCCGGGGAACTCCAGATTGTCGACAGCCCCGCGCACGTACAGGCCGGAGCCACCGACCAGGATCGGCCAGCGGCCTCCCGCGAGCAGGCCGTCGATCTTGGCGCGGGCGAGCTTCTGGTACTCGGCGACCGACGCCGTGACCGTCACGTCCCAGATGTCGAGCAGGTGGTGCGGAATGCCGCCGCGCTCCTCGGGCGTCAGTTTGGCGGTGCCGATGTCCATCCCACGGTAGAGCTGCATGGAGTCGGCGTTGACGACCTCGCCTCCGAGCTGTCGGGCGAGGAAAACGCCCAGATCGGACTTTCCGGCCGCGGTCGGTCCGACGACGGCGATGACTCGGGGGGCGGGGGGTGCGCTGCTCACCGCACCAGTCTCGCAAACCCCGAGGGCACTCCTCGAACGAGTTACGTGACGGCACGGATGCCGGGTCGTTGCCCGTTGCGAGGCTCTCGCCGCCGGTTTCGGGGGGCGGCGACCCGGGCGGCGCAAACGGACGCACCGGACGACGCGGGATTTCACCCGCACAAGTAACGTATGGAGTTGATATGGGCGTTTTCGCACGACTTCTGCGGAGGTCGAAGGCTACGGAGGAGGCGTCAACCGCCGAGGCTCAGGCCGACACACCGACGGCCGAGCCCGCGACGGAGGAGCCGGCAGAGGCGCAGGCGTCGGTCGAGGCGAAGGCGTCGGCCGGGGCCGAGGAGCTGACCGAGGGCGAACCGGAGGCGACGGAGGCTGCCGAGTCCGCCTCCGGTGAGGCCGTCGAGATCCCCAAGCAGCAGTCCGCCGAGGAGGCGGCCGACCGGGACGCCGGCGAGGACGCCCGCACGTAACCGCCCCTGCCCGAGTGAGCCGCAGGGACGTGCCGAGCCCGGGAACGACGGAAGGTGGACCATGGGTCTGCTGAACAACCTGAAGGCCAGGCTCAACCCGGCCATGGACAAGGTCTCCGGCCTCGCGCAGCAGCACGGGGACAAGATCACGCATGGTCTCGACAAGGCCGCGAAGGTCGTCGACGAGAAGACCAGTGGCAGGTACAGCGACAAGATCCACACCGGGACGGGCAAGGCCAAGGGCGCCATGGACCGACTCGCGCACAAGGACGACCCCGGGGCAGGCGGTGGCACGACCGCACCGCCCGACTCCACGCCGCCTGCTTCCTGAACGGCACGGCACACCGACGGACGGCCGCGGGGCCCGAGGGCTCCCGGCCGTCCGCCGTTCATCCCGCGCCGCTACGACCAGGTGGCGACCAGGTAGCCCACTCCGTACGGCGCGTCCTCGTACAGCAGCGTGCCCGCGAGGTCCGTGCCCTCGGCCGCGCCCGCGAGGACCTGCCAAGGGGCTCGGCCCGATGCCTTCAGCTCGGACGCCAGCTCGGTGTCCAGCGCCTTGAGGGCCGCCACGTCCGCCGCTCCCAGCGCACGCGCGACCTCCGCGTCGAAGGGCGCCGCGCGCTCGTCGAGGTAACCGGGGGCCTTGAGCGTGCGGCAGGCGCTGGCGTCACCCATGACCAGCAGCGCCACCCGCTCGGGCCCGGCGGCGATTTCCCTTCCGACGTGAATACACCGCTCGGCCGCCAGAGGTTCCCCCACACCGAGTCCCTCGATCGGGGTGTCGGACCAGCCGGTGCGCTGCAGCAGCCACGCGGCCAC
Organism: Streptomyces sp. NPDC051172; assembly: GCF_040682555.1. Taxonomy (NCBI): domain Bacteria; kingdom Bacillati; phylum Actinomycetota; class Actinomycetes; order Kitasatosporales; family Streptomycetaceae; genus Streptomyces; species Streptomyces sp. NPDC051172. The sequence continues at coordinate 52,714 of NZ_JBFBBE010000048.1, read as the reverse complement.
CGCCAGCGAGGGCGGAAGCGACCGCTCCGAGGCCGCCGGGGCCGGGACTTCGGCCCCGGCATGCCCGGCCAGGCCGAGCCGTACGTCCACGTCGACGCCGAAACCGCGGAAGGAACCCGGCGCACCCTCGGGATACGTGCCCCGGCCGCTCGGCTCCGCGGGACCGACGACGACGAGCCGGTCGGGACAGGCGGCCGCGAGCACACCGACGGCGTCCGTACACGCGGCACGCGCGACGTCCATCTCGGCGGCGGCACCCGCGGCGACCTCGGGCACGAGCAGCGGCGGGCACGGGCAGACTGCGGCGACGACAAGCATGATCGGCAGGGTAGCCCCGCCGCCCGGCGGCGGACACCGCGCCGAGCGCAGCGGTCAGTCGCAGCCGCAGCCGCTCCCCGTCGCGACCGGCAGCGGCTCGGGCACACCGATCTTCGGCAGACCCAGCAGGACGCCGGCAGGCTTTGCCGCCTCGGCCGCGTTGCGCTTCTCCCAGGCATCGCCCGCACGCGTGCGGCGCACGTCGAGGACGGCTCCTTCGGCGAGGAGGTGGTGCGGGGCGGCGTACGTTATCTCGACCGTCACCACGTCGCCGGGTCGCACCTCCTGCTCGGGCTTGGTGAAGTGGACCAGGCGGTTGTCGGGGGCGCGGCCGGAGAGGCGGTGGGTGGCGCCGTCCTTGCGGCCCTCGCCCTCGGCGACCATCAGCTCCAGGGTGCGGCCGACCTGCTTCTTGTTCTCCTCCCAGGAGATCTCCTCCTGGAGGGCGACGAGACGCTCGTAACGCGCCTGCACGACCTCCTTCGGGATCTGGTTCTCCATGGTCGCGGCCGGGGTGCCGGGGCGCTTGGAGTACTGGAAGGTGAAGGCCTGCGCGAACCGCGCCTCACGGACGACGTGCAGGGTCTGCTCGAAGTCCTCCTCCGTCTCGCCGGGGAAGCCCACGATGATGTCGGTGGTGATCGCGGCGTGCGGTATGGCGGCCCGTACCTTCTCGATGATCCCGAGGTAGCGGTCCTGCCGGTAGGAGCGGCGCATCGCCTTCAGGACCGTGTCCGAGCCGGACTGCAGTGGCATGTGCAGCTGCGGCATCACATTGGGGGTCTCGGCCATCGCCGCGATCACGTCGTCGGTGAAGTCGCGCGGGTGCGGGGAGGTGAAGCGGACACGCTCCAGGCCCTCGATCCGTCCGCAGGCGCGCAGCAGCTTGCTGAAGGCCTCGCGGTCGCCGATGTCGGAGCCGTACGCGTTGACGTTCTGTCCGAGCAGGGTGATCTCGGAGACGCCTTCGGCGACCAGGGCCTCGATCTCGGCGAGGATGTCGCCGGTGCGGCGGTCCTTCTCCTTGCCGCGCAGGGCCGGGACGATGCAGAAGGTGCAGGTGTTGTTGCAGCCGACGGAGATCGACACCCACGCCGCGTACGCGCTCTCGCGGCGCGTCGGCAGGGTGGAGGGGAACGCCTCCAGGGACTCGGCGATCTCGACCTGGGCCTCTTCCTGCACGCGCGCGCGTTCCAGCAGCACCGGGAGCTTGCCGATGTTGTGCGTGCCGAAGACGACGTCCACCCAGGGCGCCTTCTTCACGATGGTGTCCTGGTCCTTCTGCGCGAGACAGCCGCCGACCGCGATCTGCATCCCGGGCCGCGAGGCCTTCTTCGGCGCGAGGCGGCCGAGGTTGCCGTACAGCCGGTTGTCGGCGTTCTCGCGGACCGCGCAGGTGTTGAAGACCACGACGTCGGCGTCGCCGTCGGAGCCCTCGGGCGCACGCACGTACCCGGCCTCTTCGAGCAGCCCGGACAATCGCTCGGAATCGTGGACGTTCATCTGGCACCCGTAGGTGCGGACTTCGTAGGTCTTCACGCCCACTGCCTGGCTCCGGTCGATGCTGCTCATGTGACAAGGGTAGGCGGTGCCGGAAGTGCCTCCTGCCCGCCTGTGGACAACCGGGGGCTCAGGGCTCGATGAGGCCCGCGCGGATCGCGTAGCGGGTGAGTTCCAGGCGATCGCGCATGCCCAGCTTGTGCAGCAGGTTGGCGCGGTGGCGCTCGACCGTCTTCGTGCTGATGAAGAGCAGTTCGCCGATCTCCTTCGAGGTGTGGCCCTCGGCGACCAGTTTGAGGATCTCCTCCTCGCGCTCGGTGACCGGCCGCGCGGGCAGATCGTCGCCCCGGTGCAGGCGGTCCAGGTAGGAGCGGACGAGGGCCCGTTCCGCGCCCGGGTACACGAACGGCTCGTCGCGCACCGCCGCCCGGCAGGCCCCGACCAGGTCGCGGTCGGCGGCGGACTTGAGGACGTAGCCGCTGGCTCCGGCCTTGAGCGCCTCGAAGAAGTACTGCTCGTTGTCGTACATGGTGAGCATGAGGATGCGCAGGCCGGGCAGGCGGCGGGAGAGTTCGCGGGCCGCCTGGAGGCCCGTCATACGGGGCATGGCGATGTCCAGGACGGCCAGGTCGACGTCACGCGCGCGTGCCAGCTCGACCGCCTCCGCCCCGTCCCCGGCCTCGGCGACCACGGTCAGATCGGGCTCGCCGTCCAGGATGAGCCGCACGCCCTGGCGTACGAGCGCATGGTCGTCGGCGAGCAGGACGCGCGCGGGGGATGCCATCAGCGGCCTCCCGCGCTGACGGGAACCCGCAGGCGCACGTCGGTGCCGTCCTGGGGGCCGGGTTCGAGTGAAAGGTCGGCTGCTATGAGCAGCGCGCGTTCGCGCATGCCGCGGATTCCGGCGCCCTCCGGGGCCGTACCGAGGCCCTTGCCGTTGTCGCGTACGAGCAGTTCGACACCGTCCGCGACCGGCCGGAGGCGGACCTCGGCACGGTCGGCGTCGGCGTGCCGGGCCGTGTTGGTGAGTCCTTCCTGGGCCACGCGGTAGACCACCAGCTCCGACTCCTGGGTCAACGGAGGCAGGTCGCCGGTGATGTGGTGGCGCACCGTCAGCCCGTGGGTGGTGAACTCGGCGGCGAGTGAGCGCAGGGCGCTGACCAGGCCGAGTTCCTCCAGAACACCGGGGCGCAGCCGACGGGCGATACGGCGGATCTCATCCAGACCCGCCCTGGTCGCCTCCTGCGCCTGGCCCACCTCCCTGCGCAGTTCCTCGGGAGCGCGGTCGGCGACGCGCTTGAGCTGGAGGAGGACGGCGGTCAGCGTCTGGCCCACCTCGTCGTGGAGCTCGCGGGCGATGCGCTGCCGCTCGCGCTCCTGCGCGGACAGGGCACGGGCCGCTCCGGCCGCGCGTTCGCTCTCCAGCCGGTCGAGCATCGTGTTGTACGTCGTGATCAGCTCGGTCGCCTCCGCCGGACCGGCGACGACCGCGCGGGCGCCGGGACGCAGGAGGTCCGCGGTGGCCATGGCCCGGCCGAGCCGCCGCAGCGGAGCAAGTCCGAGACGCAGCACGATCGCGTTCCCTGCCAGGAGTGCGGTCAGGCCCACGACGACGACCAGCGCCTCGGTCGGCAGGACGGGCGTCGACACGGTGACCGGGCCCAGCAACAGGGCGGCGGCCGCGATCAGACCCGCGGCGTTGAGGGAGAAGATCCGCCAGAACAGTGACACGGTCCTCCCTGGTTCCGCAGGCGCTCCCGATGTGGCTCCGGCCAGCCTCGCCGTCCGTCCGCGACCGCGTATATCCGTGACGTCACCCATGTCGCCACCGTACGGGCGGCTGGCAGCATGCGAAGCGGCCGGGGTTGATCACCGGCAGACCACGACCATGCCGCCAGGACAAGGGGAGAAACGTGTCTGCGCCACGACTGAGGGCGACGCCGCTGCCGGGCATCGGGGTCCAGTACGACCTGGTGACCCGCGACCAGCGCCATCTGTCGGTGGTGGCGCACCGCGACGGCGCGCGCACGGTGAATGTGTACCGGGCCGACGACCCCGACTCCTGTGCCCAGTCGCTGCGGCTGTCCGGCTCCGAGGCGGGCGCGCTGATCGACGCGTTGAAGCCGTCCCACCACAGCGCGAGCCTGCTCTACGCCTCCGACCTGGGGCTGGTGGCCGAGCGGATCGAGCTGGTCGCGGCCTCGCGCTGGAACGGGCGGGTGCTGGGTGACACGCGGATGCGGACCGAGACGGGCGCGTCGGTGGTGGCGGTGCTGCGCCGGGCCGAGGCGATTCCGTCGCCGGCGCCGGACTTCCGGCTGGCGGGCGGTGACATCGTGATCGTCGTCGGCACGCGCGAGGGCGTCGACGCCGCCGCGGCGATACTCGGGCGGGAGTGAACCGGTGCACTCCGCCGTGTTGTTGATCGAGTTCGGTTCCATTCTGCTCGGCCTCGGCCTGCTCGGCCGGGCCGCCGCCCGCATTCAGCTCTCCCCCATTCCGCTGTACCTGCTGGCCGGCCTGGCCTTCGGCGAGGGCGGGCTGCTGCCGCTGGGGGCGAGCGAGGAGTTCGTCGCCATCGGCGCCGAGATCGGCGTCATCCTGCTGCTGTTGATGCTGGGCCTGGAGTACACGGCCGGTGACCTGGTCACCAACCTGAAGGCGCACTATCCGTCGGGCGTGGTCGACTGTGCGCTCAACGCCGTGCCGGGCGCGGTTGCGGCGCTGCTGCTCGGCTGGGGGCCGGTGGCCGCTGTCGTACTGGCCGGTGTCACCTGGATCTCGTCGTCCGGTGTCATCGCGAAGGTGCTCGGCGACCTGGGCCGGGTCGGCAACCGGGAGACTCCGGTGATCCTCAGCGTGCTCGTGCTGGAGGACCTGGCCATGGCGGTGTACCTGCCCATCGTTACCGCGCTGGTGGCCGGGGCCGGGCTGCTGGCCGGGAGCGTGACGCTGGCGGTCGCGCTGGGGGCCGCCGGGCTGGTCCTGTTCGTGGCCGTGCGCTACGGGCGCGTCATCTCACGGTTCGTCTCCAGTGACGACCCCGAGAAACTGCTGCTTGTCGTGCTGGGCCTGACGATCCTGGTCGCGGGCGTCGCGCAGCAGCTCCAGGTGTCGGCGGCCGTCGGTGCCTTCCTGGTGGGTATCGCGCTGTCCGGGGAGGTCGCGGAGGGCGCCCATACCCTGCTGAGACCGTTGCGCGATCTGTTCGCCGCGGTGTTCTTCGTGTTCTTCGGGCTGCACACCGACCCGGCGAGCATCCCGCCCGTCCTGCTGCCCGCCCTCGCGCTGGCCCTGCTCACCGCGGCGACGAAGATCGCCACCGGCTACTGGGCGGCGCGCCGGGCCGGGATCTCCGTCAAGGGCCGCTGGCGCGCGGGCGGTGCCCTGGTGGCGCGCGGCGAGTTCTCGATCGTCATCGCCGGACTGGCGGTGAGCGCCGGCATCGAGCCGTCCCTGGGCCCGCTGGCCACGGCGTACGTCCTCATCCTCGTCGTCCTCGGCCCCCTCACCGCCCGCTACACCGAGCCTCTGGCACAGCGCCTGAGCGAGCGGCGGAACGCCCGTACGGATTCCTCGGAGTCGGCAAGGGCGGGCGTGTCGGTGGGCGAACGACGGCCCTGAACGCGGCGCTGACGCAGGGCTCACGCACCGTCGTGGATCGATCGGCCGGTCAACGGCTGACGACCCGTCGACCGGTCGCTGCGGCGCACGTCGGACACCCATGGGGGCGACCGACGGCCTCCCAGCAGGCCGCCGCACCAGCCACTCGCCATCAAGGACCGATCGGTCCTTTGGACGGCTGACGACCCGTCGACGGGCGCAAACGGGAGCACACGCGCCACGGGCCACCTCGGTGCGACCGACGGCCTCACCGACAGGCCGCCGCACAACCCACCCGCCGCCGGGGACCGATCCGCCGCTACACAGCTGACGCCCCGTCGACCAGCGCTGCGGGAGCGACCGAACGTCGGAGACACATGGACGCGACCGACGGTCTCACCGACAGGCCGCCCCACAACTCACCCGCCGCCGGGGACCGATCCGCCGGTGGACAGCGGACAGCCCGGTCGACGGGCCTTTGGCGGGAAGCACGCACCTCAGCTCCCCCCCGGGGGCGGCCGACGGCCTCACCGACAGGCCGCCGCAAGGCTCATGGACCGCCGCTCGTCCATCGGCCGCCGGATGGCGGATGGCGGATGGCGGGCTGAGGACGCCGGATGGCAGACGGCAGACAGGGCCTTCGGCGGTGCCGCCGCAAGGCCTCATATGCCGTCGGGCGCCCAACCCTGTCGGCGCAGTACCGCCGACACGTCCGGGGCCTCGTAGTGGTTGCCCTTGAGGACCTTGCCGTCGGCGCGGCGGGTGACCAGGCCGTCGGGGCCCAGCTTGGTCATGTTGGATCGGTGGATCTCGGCGATCACCGCGTCGAGGTCGATGCCGTGGACGAGGGCGGTGCCGTAGGCCACGTAGACGACGTCGGCCAGCTCGTGGGCGAGCTTGTCCAGCGGGCCCGTGACCGAGACCTCGGCGACCTCCGCGGCCTCCTCCGCGAGCAGTTCTCCGCGGTGGGCGGCCAGCGAGGGCGGGACCTCGGTGGGCCTACTGCGGGCGTCGAGCCCGACGGCGAGGTGGAATTGGCGAACCAGGTCGGCGGGCGATGAGCTCATACGGCGACTGTATCGACCGCCACTGACAACGCCCGTTCGTGATCCCGTTGTGACCCCTGCCCCGGTCAGCAGCCCTGGTCAGCACCGCGTTCCTGCTGGCAGGATCCCTGGCATGTCCAAGATGTTCCCCCGGATCGGCAGCCGCCGGGCCCTGCAGGGCGCAGCTGCCGGCTTCGTCGCCTTCGGGTTGCTGCTGTGGTGGCTGCTGCCTCTGGGCGAAGCCCCTCCGAGCGGAACGATCACGATCAGCACGGGAACGCAGGCCGGGGTCTACCACCAGTACGGGAAGCTGCTGCGCACCGCGCTCGACAAGGACATGCCGGACCTGAAGGTGAAGCTGCTGACCAGCGACGGCTCCCAGGAGAACGTCAAGCGGGTGGCCACCGGCAAGGCCGACTTCACCATCGCCGCGGCCGACGCGGTCGAGACCTACGAGCTCGGCGGCCACAACCCCGGCGCCGACCAGCTGCGGGGCGTCGCCCGCCTGTACGACGACTATGTGCAGCTCGTCGTCCCGCGCGACTCACGCATCACGTCCGTCGCTGGCCTCAGGGGCAAGCGGGTGGCCATAGGACCGCCCAGCTCGGGTGTACGGCTGATCGCCGACCGGGTGCTCAAGGCGGCCGGCATCGACGCGGCGAAGGACATCACGCCGTTCGCCGACGGCATCGACACCGGTCCGGACGGACTGAAGCAGGGCAAGATCGATGCGTTCTTCTGGTCCGGTGGGCTGCCCACGGAGGGACTGCAGAAGCTCGCCGACACCTTCACCTTCCGGTTCGTGCCGATCACACCCGACCTCGTCGCCGAACTGCACGAGCAGGACCGTGCCACCCGCTACTACCGCGCCACGAACATGCCGGAGTCGGCCTACCCCAGCATCCAGGGAGGGTTCGCCGTGCCTACCCTGGCCGTGGCCAACCTGCTGATGACGCGCAAGGACATGGACCCCCGGCTCACCGAGTGGATGACCCGCACCGTGATCAGGAGCCGGGACGGCATCGGCACGCAGGTCCACTCCGCGCAACTCGTCGACCTGCGCACCGCGATCTACACCGACCCGCTGGCCCTGCACGAGGGCGCCCGGCGCTACTACCGCTCGGTCAAGCCGTAGGCTCCGCCGTCAGACCGCAGGGCGGTTCCTCGGCACGGCCACCGTCACCGTGAGCCCGTGCGGCTCGTGACGGCCGTACGAGATCGAGCCGCCGCCCGCGGCGAGCAGCGTGCGCGAGATGGACAGGCCGAGACCGGAGCCCTTGATGTTCTGGTGGCGGCTGCTGCGCCAGAAGCGGTCCCCGACGCGGGCGAGTTCCTCGTCGGTCAGGCCAGGGCCGTTGTCGGTGACCACGACCGTCGAGGTGTCGCCGTCGGCCGCGACCGTGACCTCGACGCACTCGTCCTTCGGCGTGAACTTGACCGCGTTGTCGATCACCGCGTCCAGCGCGCTGGAGAGCGTGACCGGGTCGGCCCAGGCGGTGGTCGGCGGGCAGTTCCCCACCAGCCGTACCCCCTTGGCCTCGGCGGTCGGCGTCCAGGCCGCGACGCGCTCGGCGGTCAGCGCGCCGATGTCGGTGATCCGCAGGTCGGCCTCTGCGTGCTCGGCCAGGGCCAGGTCGAGCAGGTCGTCGAGGACCTCCGCGAGGCGCTTGCCCTCGGTGCGGACCGATGCGATCTCCTCGTTGTCCTCCGGCAGTTCGAGAGCGAGCAGTTCGATGCGCAGCAGCAGCGCCGCAAGGGGGTTGCGCAGCTGGTGCGAGGCGTCCGCGACGAAGGCGCGCTGCTGCTCCAGCACCTCCTCGACGTTGTCCGCCATCTCGTTGAACGAGTGGGCCAGGCGCCGGAGTTCCGGAGGACCGCCGGCAGCCGCCACCCGGGACTTCAGACGGCCGCTCGCGATCGCGTGAGTGGTGGCGTCCAGCACCCGTACCGGCCTGAGCACCCAGCCGGTCAGCCTCAGCGCGGCGCCGACGGCCAGCAGCATCGCGGCGATCTCACCCACACCGATGACCAGCCAGCCGTGCAGGATCCGCGAACGCAGCGCCCCGGTGGGCGAGTCGGTGACCACGACCGCCACGACATCGCCGTCCCGGATGACCGGTGAGGCGACGACCAGACGGTTGCGCTGCCAGGGCCACACCTGCTTGGGGTCGTGGCTGCGGCGGCTGAGCAGGGCCTCGGCGAAGGCGTCGCGCACCTCGCCCTGGTCGGGCAGGAAGAAGGTCTGCGGCGCCTGAGCCATGGGGATGTCGGTACGGCAGAACACCCCGGCCCGGATGCCGTAGACGCCGTAGTAGCTGGCGAGTTCACTGCGCAGCGTCTCCAGCCGCTCGTCCGTGGACGTGCGCGTGGAACTGCAGGCGTCGGTGACGAACTGGGCGAGGGACGCGAAGCGCGCCGTGTCGTCGATCCGGTCGACGACGACCTTCTGCTGCTGGGCGGAGGCCACGCTCACGGCGAGCGGGATGCCGAGCGCGAGCAGCACGGCCGCCATCAGGACGATCAGCAGCGGAAGAAGACGAGTACGCACCCGTGCACGCTACGAGGAAGGGGCGACGAGCCGGTAACCGACGCCGCGTACGGTCTCGATCAGGGCCGGCATGCGCAGCTTGGCGCGCAGGGACGCGACGTGCACCTCCAGGGTGCGTCCGGTCCCCTCCCAGCTGGTGCGCCACACCTCGCTGATGATCTGCTCCCGGCGGAAGACGACCCCGGGGCGCTGCGCGAGCAGGGCGAGGAGATCGAACTCCTTGCGGGTCAGTTGGACAACCGAACCGTCCACGCTGACCTGCCGGGTGGGCAGTTCGATGAGCATGGACCCGAGGCGCAGCTCGTGGTCGCCGCCCGCCGCGGCGTCCTCGTGGACGCTGCGCCGGCTGACGGCGTGGATACGGGCGAGCAGTTCCCCGGTGTCGTACGGCTTCACCACGTAGTCGTCGGCGCCGAGGTTGAGGCCGTGGATGCGGGAGCGGACGTCGGAGCGCGCGGTGACCATGATCACCGGTGTGCCGGTGCGCTTGCGGATCTTGCCGCAGACCTCGTAGCCGTCCTGGTCGGGCAGGCCCAGGTCGAGCAGGACGACGCCGAAGCCGTCCCCCTCCGGAACGAGCGCCTGGAGAGCTTCCTCGCCGCTGCGCGCGTGCGTGACGTCGAAACCGTGCCGCGCCAGAACCGCAGAAAGAGCGGCGGCGACATGGTTGTCGTCCTCGACGAGGAGCAGTCTCATCCGGGCCTCCTTCGGTTCATCGGCCTTACGAACAGGATGGGTACGAAACGCCTGGCACGCGCGCGTGCACCAACGCAGTCACGCTGATGGACGAGGACGGCGTCAAGTGGGTTCCGGTTGCGGACCGCATTAGTTACCCGGCCGATACGCGGCCCGCGCGCAAGTACTGCGAAGTGCTACGACACGTGTCCGATTGCTATCGGATCGTGATGCTCAGATTCCCCTCAGATGTAATGACGCTGGTGGAACGGGGTTACTACTGTCCTCCGAAACCGAGGAGGACGGAGCCCGATAGCGATGACCGAAGTATCGGTGGCCAAGGAAGATGTGGCCGCGACCGGCGAACTGGTCGTCCTGAAGAGCGTCAACAAGCACTTCGGCGCGTTGCACGTACTCCAGGACATCGACCTGACGATCGCCCGCGGCGAGGTCGTCGTGGTCATCGGGCCCTCCGGGTCCGGTAAGTCCACCCTGTGCCGCACCATCAACCGCCTGGAGACAGTCGACTCGGGCTCGATCACGATCGACGGCAAGGCGCTGCCCCAGGAGGGCAAGGAGCTGGCCCGGCTGCGTGCCGACGTGGGGATGGTCTTCCAGTCCTTCAACCTCTTCGCGCACAAGACCGTGCTCGAGAACGTGATGCTGGGCCAGATCAAGGTCCGCAAGGCCGACAAGAAGCAGGCCGAGGAGAAGGCCCGGGCCCTGCTCGACCGGGTGGGCGTGGCCCCCCAGGCGGACAAGTACCCCGCTCAGCTCTCCGGCGGCCAGCAGCAGCGCGTCGCCATCGCGCGGGCGCTGGCCATGGACCCGAAGGTCATGCTCTTCGACGAGCCGACGTCGGCCCTCGACCCGGAGATGATCAACGAGGTCCTCGAGGTCATGCAGCAGCTCGCCCGCGACGGCATGACCATGATCGTCGTCACCCATGAGATGGGCTTCGCACGATCGGCTGCAAACCGGGTGGTCTTCATGGCGGACGGCCGAATCGTCGAGGAGGCTGCGCCGGACCAGTTCTTCAGCAATCCGCGCAGCGACCGCGCCAAGGACTTCCTGTCGAAGATCCTTCACCACTGACGGCTCGCCCCGCCCGGCCATCGCCGGCTCTCCTCTATCCGCCGGCGCTCCTCTCTTCACCAGCCAAAGGATGTTCACCATGAAGCTCCGCAAGGTCACCGCCGCCTCGGCCGCCGTGCTCGCCCTCGCTGTGGCGGCTACGGCATGCGGTTCCAGCAACAACGACAAGGGCAGTGGCTCGTCCTCCGGCGGCGGCAAGAAGATCACTATCGGCATCAAGTTCGACCAGCCGGGCATCGGCCAGAAGACGCCTCAGGGCTACGCCGGCTTCGATGTCGATGTCGCCACCTACGTCGCCAAGAAGCTCGGCTACAGCGCCACCCAGATCGAGTGGAAGGAGTCGAAGAGCGCCGATCGCGAGACCATGCTGCAGCGCGGTGACGTCGACTTCATCGCCGCCTCGTACTCGATCACGCCGGAGCGCGAGAAGTCGGTCGACTTCGCGGGCCCGTACCTGCTGGCCCACCAGGACGTCCTGGTCCGCGCCAACGACAACTCCATCAAGTCGCCGGCCGACCTCAACAAGAAGAACCTGTGCTCGGTGACCGGCTCGACGTCGGCGCAGAACGTGCACGACAAGCTGGCCCCCAAGGCCCAGCTGCAGAAGTACCCGACCTACTCCGCCTGTCTGACCGGTCTGCAGAGCGGCGCGATCGACGCACTCACCACGGATGACTCGATCCTCGCCGGCTACGCCTCCCAGGCCCAGTACAAGGGCAAGTTCAAGCTGGGCGGCTTCAAGATGACCAACGAGAACTACGGCATCGGCGTCAAGAAGGGCAGCGCCCTCAAGGCCAAGATCAACAAGGCTCTCGAGGACATGGTCTCCGACGGCTCCTGGGAGTCGGCCGTGAAGAAGAACTTCGGCCCTGCGGGCTACAAGAACGAGCCCGCACCGAAGATCGGCGTCGTCAAGAGCTGAAGCAACGCCTGACGAGTGCGCCGCCCTCTGCGGCGGCGCACCGAAGCGTCCCTACACGCGGAAGCGCGGGAGATCGTGTTCGACTTTCTTGAAGGTTACGACGTGCTGGGGGCCTTCTGGACGACGGTGCAGCTGACACTGCTCGCCGCCGTCGGCTCCCTGATCTGGGGCACTCTGCTGGCCGCCATGCGCGTCGGGCCGGTGCCTCTGATGCGCGGTTTCGGCACCGTCTATGTGAATACCGTGCGGAACATTCCGTTGACCGTGATCATCCTGTTCACGTCGCTGGGCCTGGCCAACACCCTGGGCGTCACCCTCGGCGCGAAGGGGGTCATCGACACGCTCAACTTCCGGCTCGCTGTTCTCGGCCTGATCGCATACACGTCGGCGTTCGTGTGTGAGGCGGTCCGGTCCGGCATCAACACCGTGCCGGTCGGTCAGGCAGAGGCCGCCCGCGCGATCGGTCTTAGCTTCTCCCAGGTGCTCCGGCTGGTCGTACTGCCGCAGGCGTTCCGTTCGTCCGTGGGCCCGCTGGCGAACGTCCTGATCGCCCTTACGAAGAACACCACGGTGGCCGCCGCGATCGGTGTCGCCGAGGCTGCGACCCTGATGAAGACGATGGTCGAGAAGGAGGCCCAACTCATCCCGATCGCCGCGGTCTTCGCGCTGGGCTTTGTGATTCTGACGCTGCCGACCGGTCTGATCCTCGGCTGGGTGGGCAAGAAGGTGGCGATCAAGCGATGAGTTCCGTTCTCTACGACGCGCAGGGGCCGCGCGCCAAGCGGCGCAACATCCTCTTCACCGGCGTCTTCGTGGTCGCCCTCGCGGCGGTGGTGTGGTGGGTGTACACCAGTCTCGACGACAAGAATCAGCTCGAGTGGGCGCTGTGGAAGCCCTTCTTCTCCGGCACGGAGGCCTGGTCCACGTACATCTGGCCGGGTCTGCAGAACACGTTGAAAGCCGCCGCGCTGGCCATGGTCATCGCGCTGCCGCTCGGTGCCGTCCTGGGCATCGCCCGGCTCTCCGACCACGTCTGGGTCCGCGTACCGGCCGCGATCGTCGTGGAGTTCTTCCGGTCGATCCCGGTGCTGGTCCTGATGATCTTCGGGCAGGCCCTGTACGCCAACTACACCAACGTCAGTTCGGATGACCGCCCGCTGTACGCGGTTGTGACCGGCCTTGTGCTGTACAACGCCGCGGTCCTCGCGGAGATCGTCCGGGCCGGCATCCTGGCCCTGCCCAAGGGCCAGTCCGAGGCCGCCATGGCGATCGGGATGCGCAAGGGCCAGGTCATGCGGCTCATCCTGTTGCCGCAGTCGGTCACCGCAATGCTCCCGGCTATCGTCAGCCAGCTCGTCGTGATTGTGAAGGACACCGCCCTGGGCGGCGCGGTCCTCACCTTCCCGGAACTGCTCGCGTCGACGAACACGATGATCGGCTACTACGGCAACACCATCGCTAGCTTCACGGTCATCGCCGTGATCTACATCGCGCTGAACTTCTCGCTCACGACCTTCGCGAGCTGGCTCGAGGGCCGGCTCAGGCGCAGCAAGAAAAGCACGGGCGCGGTCCTCGGCGAGGACGCGGTCGAGGTCAACCCGGTGGCGGTGGGCGGTAGCTTTGGCACGGGGGGCGAAGGCGGTGGCACCTCCGGCAGCAGGACCTATCCCTGACGGCCAGTCAAACAGTATGAACGACACGGAGGCAGTGGCATGATCGCCACTGCCTCCGTCGCTTGACGCAAACCCCGCCAATGGGTTGCATACGTTCTGTGATCGTGCACCCTGCTCCAACTTCCTGTTCACATATGTCCGTCAGGACACCGCCGCGGGCAGGGGGCGCCACGCCGTGGACCCGGTGATCATCGTCGGAGCGGGGCCAGTCGGGCTCACGCTCGCCCTGGCGTTGGCCCGTCAGGAAGTGCCGTCCGTCGTGCTGGACGAGGGCCCCGGCAAGGACGAACCGCGCCCCGCGCGCACCGTGGTCCTGCGCGAGGACACCGCCGCGCTGATGGAGCGGCTGGCCGGCGTTCCGCTTGCACAGGAGGGGGCCCACTGGGCCGGATGGCGGTCGATGCGGCGCAAGCAGGTGATGCGCGAGGTCACGTTCGGCGGCGACGAACCCGCCCCGCTGCACATCGCCCAGCATGTCCTGACCGGCGCCCTGCGCGCCGCCCTGGCCACCGAGCCGCTCGTCGAGGTCGCCGTGGACAGCCGCCTCGACACCGTCGAGCAGGAGGCCTCCGGGGTCACCGCCCACACCCGCGGCCCCAAGGACACCTGGTGGCGCGGCAGTTACCTGGTCGGCTGCGACGGCCCGCGCTCCACCGTGCGCAAACTCCAGGACATCCGCTTCCCGGGCCGTACGGCGGTGGAGCGGCACGCCGTGGCCGCCCTGCGCACGGAACTTCCGTGGGCGAACGAAGCGTTGCTCCACCGGATGCCGCCGTGGCGGACGTCCGGGCCTTCGGCCGGGGAGGTGACCGCCCGCCCCCTCCCGGACGGTGTGTGGCGCCTGGACTGGCTGCTGCCGCCGGGCAAGGACCTGGTCACACCCGAACTGCTGCTGGCCCGCATCCGGGAGACCCTGGCCGGCTGGAGCGGGGGCCCGACACCGCCGTACGAGCTCCTCGACACCGGAGTCCACACGGTCCACCACCGTCTCGCCCGCCGCTGGCGGGTCCGCCGGGTCTTCCTCGCCGGGGACGCGGCGCATCTGCTCGGTGCGCTGGGCGCGCAGGGACTCGACGAGGGGCTCAGGGACGCCGACAACCTGGCCTGGAAGCTGGCGCTCGCCTGGCACCACGGACCGCACGAGGCGCTCCTCGACAGCTACCAGGCGGAGCGACGGGGAGTCGTCGCAGGCCGGCTGCGCGCCGCCGACCAGGTCCTGCCGCTCCTACGCGGCGGCGGAGGGCTGCGCTCGTACGTGCCCGGCTCGGCCCGCGGCCACGAGGCGCTGCTCACGGACGGTCATCTGGGGCGCGGAACACTCGGGGTGCCAGGGGCGTACGCCGCCTCCCCTCTCGCCCCCCAGCACCTCGAAGCCGAGGTCCCCGTGGACACAGCGCCCGGCGAGCCCGTCACCGATGTGCGGGTCACCGCGGAGGACGGCACGTTCGTACAGCTGCGGGACCGGCTCGGGCGCGGAGCCCTGCTGGTGGTGCTGATCGCGCCGGGCACGGCGGTGTGGGACCGCAAGCACTGGATGACCGCCGGGATCATGCCCCGGCTGGCGGCCGCGGTGGCCGCGCTGCCGCACCCCGCCGAGTTGCTGGTCGCGGAGAGCTACCCCGGCGCGGCGGCCCACACCGTTTTGCTGGTACGGCCGGACGGCCACCTGATCACGGCGCTGGGCGGAGTGCGTCCGGCCGAGCTCTACTCGGCGGCGGAGGCGACGCTGGGGGGACCGGCGAAGGCGGAGGCCACGGCCGGCTCACCCTCGAAGTGACCTTACTCACCGTCACACCGTGGTCCACATAGTGACGGTGAGTTGACCGCTCTACATCGTCAATGGTGTACTCCGGTACGTGACCGACACCTATGTGCGCCTGTGGCGGAGGGTCCATATGGACCTCGTCCGCTATGCGGGCTGCGTGTGTCGTCCGTCCTGCTGAATTCGCATCCCTCTTGCCGCGCGCGCCTTCCAGTGCTGCCGCGCGCCCCCGCGAACGCTCCTTCAGGACGGTGCCACGTGTCTGTCTCCCCTTCTGCCCCTCCGTCTGCCGCCGCAGCCACCCAGGCTCCGACACAGGCGGACCTCCTCGACTTCGTACGACGTACGGCCGCTGACGCGGAGCTGATCGCCTCCCTGCCGCTCGATCCCGAGGGCCGCACCTGGGTGCGCCTGGAGGGGCCCGGCGGCAGCGAGGCCTGGCTGATCGGCTGGCCGCCCGGCACGGGCACCGGCTGGCACGACCACGCCGAGTCGGTCGGCGCCTTCGTGACTGCGTCCGGTGAGCTCAGGGAGAACTCGCTCACCGCCCGGCTGCCCGCCGACGGCTGGAAGACCCTGGAACTCACCGACGGCGTGGACCGGGAGCGGCAGCTGCCGGCCGGCAAGGGTCGCGCCTTCGGCCGCCACCATGTCCACGAGGTGCTCAACGAGTCCACCGACGAACACGCGGTCTCCGTCCACGCCTACTACCCGCCGCTGCCGCAGATCCGCCGCTACAGCCGTGTGGGCCAGGTCCTGCGCCTGGAGCAGGTCGAGCGCCCGGAGGACTGGCAGTGAGCGGCGACGGTCCGGTCGGCGGGCAAGCGGGCGGCACGGGTGAACAGCCCGTCGGCATCGACGAGTTGCTGGAGCGGGTGCGCGGAGGCTACGAGCGGATCGAGCCGAAGGAGGCGTACGACGCTGCTCGCGCCGGCGACGCGCTCCTGGTCGACATCCGATATGCCGCCCTGCGCGAGCGGGACGGGCTGATCCCGGGCGCCCTCGTCGTCGAGCGCAACGAGCTGGAGTGGCGCCTCGACCCGCAGGGCAGCCACCGCGTGCCCGAGGCCACGAGTCACGAGGTGCGGGTCGTGGTGATCTGCAACGAGGGCTATGCGTCGAGCCTCGCGGCGGCCTCCCTGCACGGTCTGGGGCTGGGACGAGCCACGGATCTGGTCGGCGGGTTCCAGGCGTGGAAGGCGGCGGGGCTGCCGGTGACGTCATAGGCGGTCGGCGATCGGTCGTCGCAGACGCCGGTACTCAGCAGCCGCTCGACATGGCCTCGGCGCGGGCGACAGCACCGGCAAGGAGGGACCGCGCCGCCGGGTTCGACGGTCACGCCGTACCGAGCGCGGCACGCATCCCGGCGGCCACACCTCTGTGGCTCCTGCCCCGTCAGAACCCCTCGTCCCCGAGGAACTCCGTGTCCTCCCCCTCCTCCTCCAGCGCCTGCCGCACCACCCGCAGCGCCATGCCCTCGGAGTAGCCCTTGCGGGCGAGCATGCCCGCGAGGCGACGCAGGCGCTTGTCGCGGTCGAGGCCGCGGGTGGAGCGCAGCTTGCGGGCGACGAGTTCGCGCGCGGTCGCCTCTTCCTGCTCCGAGTCGAGCTGGGAGACGGCCGCGTCGATCAGCGTGGAGTCGACGCCCTTGGTCCGCAGTTCCTGGGCCAGTGCCCGCCGGGCGAGCCCCCGGCCGTGGTGCCGGGACTCCACCCAGGCGTCCGCGAACGCGCTGTCGTTGATCAGCCCGACTTCCTCGAACCGTGACAGCACCTCCTCGGCGGCCTGGTCCGGAATCTCCCGCTTGCGCAGGGCGTCGGCGAGCTGCTTGCGCGTGCGCGGGGTCCCGGTGAGCAGGCGCAGGCAGATCGCCCGTGCCTGCTCCACCGGGTCCCCTGAGGACTCCTCCTGCTCGGCCCTCGACGAGGAGGCGGAGCCCCCGTCCTCACCGGACGGCTCACCGCGGCGCCGCTGCCGACGCCCGCGGGAGCCGCCCGCCCCACGAGCCCGGCCGCCACGGCGCGAACCACCGTCCGACGAGCCCAAACCGTCCGGTCCCCCGTCGTCCGGCCACTCGCTGCCGCCCGGCTCTTCGCCGTACGACCCCCCGGTGCCGTACGCCGTCGTGCCGCGTGACCTCGCGCGGTCCTGTCCCCCGTGCGTGCCGTGCCCCACATCGGCCCCGTACTCATCACCGTCCGCCCCGGCAAGAGCCGCGTCGCCTCTCCCGCCCCGCCCTCGCGGAGGGTCCGGGTAGGCGTACTCGGCCCAGTCGGTTCGCCGTGTCATACGTCAGCTCTTGGCAGCCGGAGCCTTGGCCTTGGCCGCCTTGACCGCAGGAGCGGGCACCGCCTTCGCGGCCTCGTCCGCGGTGGCGGAGACGGCGGCGTCCGCGCCCGGCTCAGCGGTGGGCTCCTCCGGACGCACGCCGACGCCCAGCTTCTCCTTGATCTTCTTCTCGATCTCGTTGGCCAGGTCGGGGTTGTCCTTCAGGAAGTTGCGCGCGTTCTCCTTGCCCTGGCCGAGCTGGTCGCCCTCGTACGTGTACCAGGCGCCGGCCTTACGGACGAAGCCGTGCTCCACGCCCATGTCGATCAGGCCGCCCTCGCGGCTGATGCCCTGGCCGTAGAGGATGTCGAACTCGGCCTGCTTGAAGGGCGGGGCGACCTTGTTCTTGACGACCTTGCAGCGGGTGCGGTTACCGACCGCCTCGGTGCCGTCCTTCAGGGTCTCGATGCGGCGGATGTCGATGCGCACCGAGGCGTAGAACTTCAGCGCCCGGCCACCGGTCGTGGTCTCCGGGGAGCCGAACATCACGCCGATCTTCTCGCGGAGCTGGTTGATGAAGATCGCGGTGGTCTTGGACTGGTTGAGCGCGCTGGTGATCTTCCGCAGGGCCTGGCTCATCAGACGGGCCTGGAGACCGACGTGGCTGTCGCCCATCTCGCCCTCGATCTCCGCACGCGGGACGAGCGCGGCGACGGAGTCGATGACGATGAGGTCGAGGGCGCCGGAGCGGACCAGCATGTCCACGATCTCCAGGGCCTGCTCGCCGTTGTCCGGCTGGGAGAGGATCAGGTTGTCGATGTCGACGCCGAGCTTCTTCGCGTACTCGGGGTCGAGGGCGTGCTCTGCGTCCACGAAGGCGACCTGGCCGCCGGCCTTCTGCGCGTTCGCCACCGCGTGCAGGGTCAGGGTCGTCTTACCGGAGGACTCCGGGCCATACACCTCCACGACACGGCCACGCGGCAGGCCGCCGACGCCGAGAGCGACGTCGAGTGCGGTCGACCCGGTGGGGATGACCTCGATGGGCTCGTTCGGTCGCTCGCCGAGGCGCATCACAGCGCCCTTGCCGAACTGCCGTTCAATCTGTGCGAGCGCGGCGTCGAGCGCCTTCTCGCGGTCGGTTCCTGCCATGGGTTCCACCCGGTTTGCTTGAGTCGATCGCTTCACGTCAAAGACGCTAACGCCTGCCACTGACAATGCGCCCCGACGCCCGTCCGGCCTGTGGATAACTCGGGTACATCTCCGCCAAAACCGCGGCGAATTACCCGTCGAGAGCCTCGCCGGAACCTCCATAAGAATGGATGTTCGATTTTCGTGTCAAGCGCACCATGCGACACCTCCGACCCTACGTCCGCGGTCCGACAACGGGCCGGACTGCGAGCCGTGCGGCCGTTGTTCGTGCCTGCGCCCCGTTCGGCTACTCCCCACGGCGTACGGCGGGTGTCTTCGGCCGGACGACGACCGAAGGGGGCGCTCTCGCGAGGCTGAGGGCATGGAGACGACGAAGCTCACCCGGGAAGACGGCACGGCGGAACGTCCCCCTGTCGTTGCCGCCACGGCGGGGGACCGCCCGGCGGAGCGCCTCTGCCACACGGTCGGACTTCTTCTGATCCTCTCCGGCCTCGTGCACCTGGTGGTGTTCGCTGCCGACGGCGGCCCCTGGGACGGGCCCGTCTCCTGGCGCAAGCCCGTCACCTTCGGACTGTCCTTCGGGGCGACGCTGATCGCGGTGACCTGGGTGACGTCGTATCTGCGCATCGGTTCGCGGCTGCGCGCTCTGCTGCTCGTCGTGTTCGCCGCCGACTGCGTCGTGGAGGTCGGCGGTATCACTCTTCAGGCCTGGCGCCGGGTGCCCTCGCACCTCGACATGGAGACACCGTTCGACACCGCGGTGTCCATGACGCTCGCGGTGGGCGGTGGTGTCCTCGTGGTGCTGCTCACCTTGTTCGCCGTCGCGTCGTTCCGGCACCGACCCGCAGGTCCCGCGGGGATGGCGCTCGCGGTGCGTTCCGGCTTCGCGATCCTGCTCGTCGCGCTCTCTTCGGGCGCAGCGATGATCGCGCGCGGCGTCGTGCTCACCCGGACCGGACACCAGGAGGCGGCCTACCACTCGACGGCGTCGCTCAAGCCGCTGCACGGAGTCAGCCTGCATGCGGTGCTCGTCCTGCCGGTGCTGGCCCGGCTGCTGTCCGGCACGTCCTGGAGCGAGACGGTCCGGCGGCGGATCGTGGCCGCGGCGACCGGTTGCTACGTGGCCGCCGTCATCGGCGCCGGGGTGTGGGCCGTCCTCACGTACTGAGCCGGTTGTGCCCGCTCATCGGGCCGTGCCTCAGGAGGAACCCTCCCCGGATTCCATCGCTTCGTCCTGTGCCATCCCTGGCTGCCGTATCCACAACTGCCTCGCGCGCGTGAGCAGACCAGGCCCCGATCCCCCTCTGCGGTGGCCGTGGACACGAGGGTCGTCCGTGACGGCGTACCGCTTCACGTACGCCCCCAGGAACGCCTGCAGAGTGGCGACCGCGGGGATGGCGATCAGCGCGCCGACGGCGCCGAGGAGCGCGGTGCCGGCGATGACCGAACCGAAGGCGACGGCGGGGTGGATGTCGACGGTCTTCGCGGTCAGCTTGGGCTGCAGCATGTAGTTCTCGAACTGCTGGTAGACCACGACGAAGATCAGCACCCACAGCGCGTACCAGGGATCGACGGTGAAGGCGATCAGCATGGGCAGGGCGCCTGCGAGGTAGGTGCCGATGGTCGGGATGAACTGGGAGACCAGGCCCACCCAGACGCCGAGCACGGGCGCGTAGGGCACACCAAGGATCTGCAGCAGGATGTAGTGCGCTATGCCGGAGATGAGCGCCATCAGGCCGCGCGAGTATATGTAACCGCCGGTCTTGTCGACGGCGATCTCCCACGCACGCAGCACCTCGGCCTGACGCGCGGGCGGCAGGACGGAGCAGATCGCGCGGCGCAGCCGCGGGCCGTCTGCGGCGAAGTAGAACGAGAACAGCGCGACCGTCAGCAGCTGGAAGAGACCGCCGATGACCTGGGCGGACACGTCCAGCACCCCGGTGGCGCTGTTCTGCACGTAGTTGCGCAGCCAGTTGGAGCGGAGCAGGCCCTCCTGGACGTCGACCCGTCTGAGCTCGGTGTGGAAGTGCGTGTTGACCCAGTTGATGACGGAGTCGAGGTAGTTCGGGAACTCCTCGACGATCTTGATGATCTGTCCCGCGAGCATGGAACCGAGCAGGGTCACGAAGCCCGCCGCCATGATCATTACGGCGAGGAAGACGAAGCCCGTGGCCAGCCCCCTGCGTATGCCGCGCGAGGCCATCCAGCTCACCGCGGGCTCGACGGCCAGAGCCAGGAAGAACGCGATGAGAATGTTGATCAGCAGGCCGGTGAGCTGGTGGAACGCCCAAGTGCCCAGCTGGAAGGCAGCGTAGAGGGCGAGGACGAGCACCACGGCGCGCGGCAGCCAGCGCGGCATGCGCACGCTCGGCCCGGCGGCGTCGGCCGGGCGTCTGCCGGGCGGCGTCGTGCCGAACGGGGATGCGTGCTGGGCCGTCTGCCCGGCCTCGTCAGTGGGTGCCACGGATCAAGTCTCGCCCACTGGTCTGACAATCAACTACCGTCCTGCGATCTTCGTGACCGATCAGTGCTTCTCCCGCGGAACGTCCATGACTGTGCAGACCACGCGCCACACGTCCTTGGCATCCCAGCCGGCGTCCAGCGCCCCGCGCACCGTGCGACCGCCGAGCTCCGCCATCACGTGGTCGCGTGCGAAGGTGTCGGCGTATCCCGGACCGAAGTGATCCGCCATCCGCTGCCAGAAGACCGTCAACCGCATGACTCCAGTATCCCGCCCCTGAGGGTGGGCCTGAGCCGGGACCCCTTGCCGAGACCGCTTTCCGCCCTACGGTCTGACGCATGTCCGAAACAGGAGCTTCCCCACTCCCTGCCTCGCCCCCGGCACGCTCCCCGCTCTTCCGCGCCGAGCACTTCGTCTGGCTCACCGCGCGCGTGCTGGAACAGCGCCTCTTCGCGTACCACTTCCTGAACGGGGGCGCCGACCCGGTGGAGACCGCGCTGGACGCGTACCGCAACGAGGACGGCGGGTACGGCCACGCGCTGGAGCCCGATCTGCGCGGCCCGGTCAGCCAGCCGCTGCACACTGTGCACGCGCTGCGTGTTCTGGATGCCATCGGGCGCTGTGGCGGACAGCGGGTGGAGCGCGTGTGCCGCCATCTGACGGCTGTGTCCACGACGGACGGTGCCCTGCCGGCGATCCGTCCCAGCCAGCGCGGCTATCCGGCGGCCCCTTTCATGCCGATCGTGGACGACCCGCCCAGCGAACTCCTCACCACGGGCCCGGTGGTGGGCCTGCTGAACCGCAACGAGGTGTGGCATGCCTGGCTGTTCAGGGCCACGGACTTCTGCTGGCATGCGGTCGAGTCGCTGGAGAAGTCCCACCCCTACGAGATCGAGGCCGCCGTGGCCTTCCTGGACTCCGCTCCCGATCGCCCGCGCGCGGAGGCGGCTGCCGACCGTCTCGGCCGCCTGGTGCGCGAACACCGGCTCGCGGCTCTGGAGCCCGACCGCCTCGACGCATACCCGGTCGCCCTCGGCTACGCGCCTGATGCGCACCACTTCCCGCACGACTACGCGAAGACGCCGGGCTCTCTGGCGCGCGCGTGGTTCACGGATGCGGAGATGACGCGCTCACTCGACTTCCTCGCGGAGGGGCAGCACGAGGACGGCGGCTGGCCCGTCCGCCGGCACCGGTGGGCACCGGGAACCGCCCTGGAAGCTCGCCCCATGGCGACGATCGAGGCGCTGCACACCCTCAGGGCGCACGGGCGTCCCATCGGCTGACCCGGCGCCGTCACCCGCCCATGGCGCGCACTCCGGCGGTCACCACGACGGCCGCCGCCACCACGAGCAGGAACGGGGCGCGCAGGACCAGCGCCACGGCGGCTGCGGCGAGCCCTGCGACCCGCGCATCGAGCACCAGGGCGTGCCCGTCGGCGAAGGTCTGCTGGGCCGTGAGAGCGGCGAGAAGGGCCACCGGCAACATCGCGGCCAGACGCCTGACGAGCGGCTTCTCGAGCACGCCCGCGGGTACGAGCAGTCCGGCGAGCTTGACGACGTAACAGCCGAAGGCGGTCGCGCCGATCGCGATCCAGGTGTTCAACGGTCCTCCCCTGGTACGTCGTTCTCGAGTGCTTCCTTGCGTGACGTGCCCCGGCGGCGGCCCTCAAGGCAGAGCACGCCGGGCGCTGCCAGCGCGGCCACCAGGACAGGCACTCCGGCGGGCAGCACGGGCAGCAGACCGAGCCCCAGAAGGACGGCGAGGCCGGCCACCGCGCGCTCGGTGGTGGTCTTGACCATCGGCGCGAGCAGAGCGAGGAAAACGGCCGGCCCGGCGGCGTCGAGGCCCCATGCGTCCGTGTCCCCGATGGCGTCGGCGCCCAGTGCGCCGAGGAACGTGGTGAGGTTCCACAGCAGGTACAGGCTGAGCCCGGTGACGGCGAAGCCGATGCGCGTACCCCGCCGGGTGGGCTGTGCCAGCGCGACCGCGGTGGTCTCGTCGATGACCCACTGGGCGGCGAACGGCCGCACCGCGCGCGGGAGTGCCAGCAACTGCGACAGACGGAGCCCGTAGAACGCGTTGCGCACCCCCAGGAAGAAGGCGCCCGCCGCTGCCGTGAGCGGGTTGCCACCGGCCGCGAGCGCCCCCACGAGGGCGAACTGGGATGCACCGGTGAACACCAGGAGGCTGAGCGCGCACGTCTGCAGCAGCGTGAGCCCGCTGCCGGCCGAGGTCACCCCGAAGGCGAAGCCGGACAGTCCGACGGCGACGCCGACTCCGAGCGCATCCCGTACGACGGCGGAATCCGCTTTTCCTCCGTCTTCCGGACGTATGCCTGTGAGAGCTGTCTGTTCTGCCACGCACCCGACGGTAGGAGCAGTCCCCCTCGCGCGTCTTGTACGTTCTTGCGCTCACGCCGGTACGCCCCAGGGGGCACACCGACGATCCGGGTGAAGTGCCGGTTCAGGTGCGGCTGATCGGTGAACCCGACGGCGACGGCAGTCTCCGCGGGCGTCGTGCCGGCGTCCAGAAGCCGCCGCGCCCGCCGTACCCGCGCGTCCGTGAGCCAGGTGTGCGGCGGCATCCCGTAGGTGTCCCGGAACGCCCGCAGCAGAGCGAACGGACTGGTACCGAGATCGGCCGCAAGCCTCTCCAGGGTCGGAGGCTCGGCCAGCCGCTCCTCCAGCACTGCACGCGCGCGTGCCGCGATCCGGGCACCCGCCGTCCGCACCTCCCGCTGCGGCAACGACCCACCATTGAGCCGCAGCAGCCTCGTCACCGCGACCCGCAGCAGCGTGTCGGCGGCCAGGGCATTGCCGTCCTCCGCGGCACGCAGCACCTGATGCACAAGTCCCACCGTGTACGGATCGTCGAGCACCGGACTGACGAACCCGGGCGTTCCCCGGATGAACGTGGTCTCGGCCGCGATCTCGGCCACCACCTCCGGCGACGGATACACGGCCCCGTACCGCCACCCCTCGGGCACACCGGCCCGCCCCGTGTGCGGGGTGTCCGGATTGACCAGCGCGAGCGCCCCCGCCCCCGCGTACTGATCGGCCCCGCGATGGTGAAAGACCTCGACCCCGTCGGCGATGGCGGCGATGACGAAGTTCTCGTGCGTATGCCGCACGAACTCCTTGCGGATGTACCGGGCACGCAGCAGATCGACCCCGGGCAGCTCGGCGTACTGCCAGTGCCGAGCCAACTCCTTCCCCGAACCCGCCATACCGCCATTCTCCGTCGACCCGGCCCAAAGCAGCCCCCACGCCCGCACCCCCACCCACCCGCAGCCGCCGCCGCACGGGAGCGGGTCGCGGCGGTGCGGCGCAGCCCGCCGCGCACGTCGTCCCGCTGCCGGCCCCGCCGACACCAGGCCGATCTCCCGCGGGCGGCGGGCTCGCCACACCGCCGCGACCCCGACCCACGACGAACCACATCGCGCCCGGCCCAAGCTCAGCGCCGCGAAAACGCAGGCCAGAGCCATTGTCAGTGGCCGGGTGCAGGATGGACGCATGGTCAGCTCCGCACACCGAGCCCTCGACGGCTTCTCCCCCGCGACCCGCGGCTGGTTCACGGGGGCCTTCTCCGCGCCCACCGCGGCCCAGGCAGGCGCGTGGCAGGCCATCAGAGAGGGCTCGGACGTGCTGGTGGTCGCCCCCACCGGCTCCGGCAAGACCCTGGCTGCGTTCCTCGCCGCCCTGGACCAGCTGGCCTCGACACCGCCGCCCGCAGACCCCCGGAAGCGCTGCCGCGTCCTGTACGTGTCCCCGCTCAAGGCTCTCGCAGTCGACGTCGAGCGCAACCTCCGCAGCCCCTTGACCGGTATCCGCCAGGAATCCGTGCGCCGGGGGCTGCCCGAGCCCGAGGTGAAGGTGGGCATCCGCTCCGGCGACACCCCGGCCGCCGAGCGCCGCGCCCTGTCCACCCGCCCCCCGGACATCCTGATCACCACCCCGGAGTCCCTGTTCCTGATGCTGACGTCGGCCACGCGCGACGCGCTGACCGGCATCGAGACGGTGATCCTCGACGAGGTGCACGCGGTGGCGGGCACCAAGCGCGGCGCGCATCTCGCGCTCTCCCTGGAGCGGCTGGACGAGATCCTGCCGAAGCCGGCCCGCCGCATCGGCCTGTCGGCGACGGTCCGCCCGGTCGACGAGGTCGCGCGGTATCTCTCTCCGCGCCGCAAGGTGGAGATCGTCCAGCCGAAGTCGGGCAAGGAGTTCGACCTCTCGGTGGTCGTCCCGGTCGAGGACCTGGGAGAACTGGGCGGCTCCCCGGTCGCCGACGGGTCGGAGGGCACGGAGCGCCCGTCGATCTGGCCGCATGTCGAGGAGCGGATCACCGACCTCGTCCAGGCACACCGTTCCACGATCGTGTTCGCCAACTCCCGTCGTCTCGCGGAGCGCCTGTGCAACAGGCTCAATGAGATCGCGTACGAGCGGGCCACCGGCGAGACGCTGGACGAGCACCACGCCCCGGCCGAGCTCATGGGCGGCTCCGGAGCGGCGCAGGGTGCACCACCCGTCATCGCCCGTGCCCACCACGGCTCGGTCTCCAAGGAGCAGCGCGCCCTCGTCGAGGAGGACCTCAAGGCGGGCCGCCTGCCCGCCGTGGTCGCCACCTCCAGCCTCGAGCTGGGCATCGACATGGGTGCCGTGGACCTCGTCGTCCAAGTGGAGTCCCCGCCGTCCGTCGCCTCCGGTCTGCAGCGCGTGGGCCGCGCGGGACACCAGGTGGGCGCGGTCTCCACCGGCGTGGTCTTCCCCAAGTACCGCGGCGACCTCGTCCAGGCGGCGGTGGTCACCGAGCGCATGCGCACCGGCTCCATCGAATCCCTGAAGGTCCCCGCCAACCCCCTGGACGTGCTGGCACAGCAACTGGTGGCGATGACGGCCCTGGACACCTGGCAGGTCGACGACCTGCTCGCCACGGTCCGCCGGGCCGCGCCCTTCGCCTCGCTCCCGGAGTCGGCTTTCACGGCGGTCCTCGACATGCTCGCGGGCCGCTATCCGTCCGACGCGTTCGCCGAGCTGCGCCCGCGCGTGGTGTGGGACCGCGTCGCCGGCACGGTCACCGGCCGCCCCGGTGCTCAGCGCCTCGCCGTCACCTCCGGCGGCACCATCCCCGACCGCGGGCTCTTCGGGGTCTTCCTCGCCGGAGCCGACCCCAAGAAGGGCGGGGGCCGGGTCGGCGAGCTCGACGAGGAGATGGTCTACGAGTCACGCGTGGGCGATGTGTTCACGCTCGGCACCAGTTCCTGGCGCATCGAGGACATCACCCGCGACCGCGTCCTGGTCTCCCCCGCTCCGGGCGTACCGGGACGGCTCCCCTTCTGGAAGGGCGACCAGCTCGGCCGCCCGCTCGAACTGGGCCGCGCGGTCGGCCAGTTCCTGCGCGAGGTCGGTTCGCTGCCCAAGGAGGACGCCCGGCTGCGCCTCCTCGCGGCGGGCCTGGACGCCTGGGCCGCGGACAACGTCCTGTCCTATCTGGACGAGCAACGCGAGGCCTGCGGTCATGTCCCGGACGACCGCACCATCGTCGTGGAGCGCTTCCGCGACGAGCTCGGCGACTGGCGGGTCGTCGTCCACTCCCCCTTCGGTGCCCAGGTGCACGCGCCGTGGGCACTAGCTCTCGGCGCCAAGCTCTCCGAGCGGTACGGCATGGACGCCCAGGTCATGCACGCCGACGACGGCATCGTGCTGCGCCTCCCGGACGCCGACCTCATGGGCCTGGACCTGCTCGACCAGGAGCCGATGAAGGCGGGCACGGAGTACGACGCCGACCAGGCACCCGTCGGCGCCGCGGACGTCGTCTTCGACAAGGGCGAGGTCGACCAGGTGGTCACCGACCAGGTGGGCAGCTCCGCCCTGTTCGCGTCCCGCTTCCGCGAGTGCGCGGCCCGCGCGCTGCTGCTGCCGCGCCGCAACCCGGGTAAGCGCACCCCGTTGTGGCAGCAGCGCCAGCGCGCCTCCCAACTGCTGCAGGTGGCCAGCGAGTTCGGCTCGTTCCCGATCGTCCTGGAAGCAGTCCGTGAGTGCCTTCAGGACGTCTTCGACGTCCCCGGCCTCGTCGAGCTGATGGGTGACCTGGAGTCCCGCAAGGTACGCCTGGTCGAGGTCACCACCCCCGAGCCCTCCCCCTTCGCCCGTTCCCTCCTCTTCGGATACGTCGCCCAGTTCCTCTACGAGGGGGACTCGCCGCTCGCCGAGCGCCGCGCCGCCGCGCTCTCCCTGGACTCGCGGCTGCTGGCCGAGCTGCTGGGCCAGGCGGAGCTGCGCGAGCTGCTCGACGCCGAGGTGCTGACCGAGCTGGAGCGGGAGCTCCAATGGCTCACCGAGGACCGGCGCGTCAAGGACGCCGAGGGTGTCGCCGACCTGCTGCGCCTGCTCGGCCCGTTGACCGACGCGGAACTGGCGGAGCGCGGCGCCGAGCCGCAGTGGGCGCAGGAGCTGGCCCGCGCCCGCCGCGCGATCAGGGTCCGCATCGCCGGCGTGGACCACTGGGCGGCGATCGAGGACGCGGGCCGCCTGCGCGACGCCCTCGGCACGGCCCTGCCGGTCGGCGTCCCGGAGGCTTTCACGGAGCCGGTGAAGGACCCCCTCGGCGACCTCTTCGCCCGCTACGCCCGCACCCACGGCCCCTTCACATCGGCCACCGCGGCGGCCCGTTTCGGCCTGGGGGTGGCCGTCACGGAAGGCGCACTCCAGCGCCTCGCTGCGAACGGTCGTGTCGTGCAGGGCGAGTTCCATCCGGCGGGCATCGGGCAGGAGTGGTGCGACGCGGCAGTGCTGCGCCGACTGCGCCGCCGTTCCCTGGCCGCGCTACGGCACGAGCTGGAACCGGTGGCACCGGCCGCGCTCGCCCAGTTCCTGCCGCAGTGGCAGCACATCGGCAAGGGGCACGGCCTGCGCGGTGTCGACGGACTGGTGCGTGCCGTCGAGCAGTTGCAGGGCGCATCGGTGCCGGCGTCGGCCCTGGAGAAGCTGGTGCTGCCGTCCCGTGTCGCCAACTACACGCCCGCGATGCTCGACGAGCTCACCGCCGCCGGAGAGGTCGTCTGGGCCGGCGCAGGCGCCCTTCCCGGCAAGGACGGCTGGGTCTCCCTCTACCTGGCGGACGCTGCTCCCCTGCTCCAGCCCCCGCCACACCCGCTGGAACTGACCGCGCTCCACCAGTCCGTACTGGACGCGCTCTCCGGGGGCTACGGCCTGTTCTTCCGCCAGATCGCCGACCAGATCCGTGCGACCACCCACCCCGACGTCACCGATCCGCAACTCGCCGACGCCGTCTGGGACCTGGCCTGGTCCGGACATCTCACGAACGACACATTGGCGCCCATGCGCTCGCTGCTGGGCTCGGGCCGCACCGCGGGCTCCACAGCCCACCGCGCCAAGCGCAGTGTCCCTCGCGGGCGTTACGGCTCCCTGACCGCCGCGGCCCGCCCAGCCTCCCGCAGCGGTCCACCGACCGTCGCCGGCCGCTGGTCCCTGCTCCCGGCACGGGAGACGGACCCGACGGTGCGCGCGCACGCCGTCGCCCGTACCCTCCTCGACCGGCACGGCGTGGTCACCCGGGGCGCCGTCTCCGCGGAAGGTGTCGAGGGCGGCTTCTCGGCGACGTACCGCATCCTGTCCGCCTTCGAGGAGAGCGGCCAGGCACGGCGCGGCTATGTCGTGGAGGGGCTGGGCGCGGCCCAGTTCGCGATGGACGGCGCGGTGGACCGCCTGCGCGCGGTCTCCAACGCCCGCGACCGCGGTGAAACCCTGCCGCAGCCGTCGGCCGACGGCACACCGAGCGGCTTCCCCGCCGGTCCCTTCGGCTCCTCCCACGCCTTCACCGCGCCCGGCGACCCGAGCGCCGGAACGCCCCACGGACACACACCACACAGCTCCGAAGATCCCGACACCTTCGACTGGACGGCCGGCTTCGACTCGGGGAGCGGCCCCGCCCGGAGCGGGGACCGTGCCGGCCGGGACCGGCCCGAGTTCGACATCACCGGCTTCGAGGACGACTTCGGTCTCCCGCCCGCCCGCACCTCACGGGACGAATACGTCTCGCCCCGCGACTTCGCGTCCCCAGGCGCAGGCGGCCCCCGAAACGGCCCCGGCACGACACCCGTCCCGTACGGCTCTGCTTTCCCCGATCGACGCCCCCGCCCCACTCCCGACTCCCGAGCCGTCGTCCTCGCCGCAGCCGATCCGGCGAACGCGTACGGCGCTGCGCTGCCCTGGCCGGAGCCCCCGACCGGCGCGGGGCACAAGCCGGGGCGAAAGGCGGGCTCCCTGGTGGTCCTCGTCGACGGTGAGCTGACGCTCTACATGGAGCGCGGCGGCAAGACACTGCTGGCCTGGCCCGCCGACCCGGAAGGCACCGCCACCGAGGACCCACGTCTGCAGGCAGCCGCGCAGGCTCTTGCCGCAGCCGCCCGAGCAGGCTCCCTCGGCACCGTCACGGTGGAGCGGGTCAACGGCGCCTCGGCCCTGACGTCCCCCATCGGCACCCTCCTGGAAGGAGCAGGCTTCATCGCAACTCCGCGAGGCCTGAGGCTGCGGGCGTAACCACAGGGGCTCGCTCTCCGAGCCCGCGAGTGCCCGCCCGTGACACCCTTGCCCCATGCCCGAAGGAGACACGGTCTGGCAGACGGCGAGACGCCTGCACGACGCCCTCGCCGGCAAGGTGCTGATCCGTAGCGACTTCCGGGTGCCCAAGTACGCCACGACCGACCTCACGGGCCGCACCGTCCTGGACGTCACCCCACGCGGCAAGCACCTCCTGACGCGTATCGAGGGCGGCCTGACGCTCCACTCCCACCTGAGGATGGACGGCTCCTGGAAGGTGTACGCGAACGGCATGCGCTGGACCGGCGGCCCGTCCCACCAGATCCGCGTGATCCTGGGCAACGCCGACCGCACAGCAGTCGGCTACCGCCTCCCCGTCCTCGACCTCCTGCGCACCGCCGACGAACAGCGCGCCGTCGGCCATCTCGGCCCCGACCTCCTCGGCCCGGACTGGGACCCGGAGCAGGCGCTGGCCAACCTGCTCGCCGACCCCGCCCGCCCGCTCGGCGAGGCCCTCCTGGACCAGCGCAACCTCGCCGGCATCGGCAATGTCTACAAGAGCGAGCTCTGCTTCCTGCTCGGCGCCACCCCCTGGCTCCCCATCGGCGCACTGCCCGCCGACCGCGCGACGAAGCTGCCCGCACTCGCCAAGAAGCTCCTGGAGGCCAACCGCGACCGCCCGGTCCGCACCACGACGGGCCGCCGCGGCCAGGAGTTGTTCGTGTACGGCCGCGCACCCCGCCCATGCCTGCGCTGCCACACCTCCGTCCGCGTGGCCGACCAGGGCGACGGCTCCCGCGAACGCCCCACCTACTGGTGCCCGAGCTGCCAGACGGGACCGGCGCCGAGCACCGCCCCATCCCGCACAACTCCACGCCGTACGACTAATTGACGGTCCGTCAGGAACCCTCGTACCGTCCCTTCATGCCCGTCAAGGCGTACGAACTCACCGGACGCACCGCATTCGTCACCGGAGCGGCCGGCGGCATCGGCCGCGCCTCGGCCGTGCTGCTCGCCGAAGCCGGCGCCACGGTCCACTGCGCCGACCGCGACGCACAGGGCCTGCACGAGACGGCGGCCCTGATCAAGGACGGTGGCGGCACCGCCCGTGTCCACCATTTGGACGTCACCGACCGGGGGCAGCTCGGACAGGCCGTCGAATCCTGCGAGCGCCTGGACGTGATGGCCGCGGTGGCCGGGATCATGCACAGCAGCCCGGTCCTGGAGACCCGGGACGAGGACCTCGACCGGGTCCTGAGCGTGAACTTCAAGGGAGTGCTGTACGCCTGCCAGGAGGCCGCCCGTCTGATGGTGGACCGGAAGACCGGCGGCAGCATCATCACCATGGCCTCCAGCGCCGTCGACACCGGCCGTCCCGGCCTCCTCTGCTACGGCGCGGCCAAAGCGGCCGTCGTCCAGCTGACGAAGACCCTGGCGAACGAGGTCGGCCGACATGGAATCCGGGTCAACGCCGTCGCCCCCGGATGGATCCGCACCCCCATGACCGACCGCCATGAAGCCGAGGCACAGGCCAAGACCGAGGCGCTGATGGCCCGGATGTCACCGCTGGGCCGGGTCGGCGAACCGGAGGACGTCGCTCACACCGTGCTGTATCTGGCCTCCGACGCCTCGTCGTTCACGACGGGCCAGATCCTGCGTCCGAACGGCGGGGTGGCGATGCCGTGGTGACGCGGGCCGTCCGCCAGGCCACCCGCCACCGCCCTGCCCCCATGGCGCCCGTCGCCCGCCGCTTCGGCACACAGTGCACCGGCAGCAGTCCGAGCCCCCAGCCCCCGGCGGCGACCGCCCCCTCCAGCACGCCGGCCCCGGGCGCAAACGCAAGCCGCAGCACCGCCCACCACCACAGCACCCCAAGCCCGAGAAACGCCCCCCAGTGCACTGTCGGCCGTGCCATGGACGCCACCTCCGGCCCCGAAGCTAGACCGCCGCCTTCACCCCCGGAAAGGGCGCATCGACGGCACATGGGCGCAACGCATCGCAGGCATCCACCATGACCGCCGCGAGCCGCACCGGCAAACGGACCCGCACAGCCGTACAGGGCGCCCCGACAACACGAAAAAACCCCGACCGCACCTCCCCAGTTCTCCCTGGAGAAGCCCCGGCCGGGGCCTTGCACGTGCACGTCGGCTCAAGCCACGCGCGTGAACGTCACGCGGCGACCACGTCCACCGCCTCGGCGGGCGCCTTGATGGTCACCCGTTCCGGTGGCACACCGGTCACCGACACGGAACCCAGCATCGGACGAACCGGCGCGGGCACAGGCTCGGTGGCCGCAGCAGACTGGGCCAGCTCGGCAAGGGCGAGCTCGTCGCTCACTTCTCGCATGAGCTCGGACATCCGTACGTCCAGCGCGTCGCAGATGGCGGAGAGCAGTTCGGAGGAAGCCTCCTTCTGCCCCCGCTCCACCTCGGAGAGATAGCCGAGTGAGACTCGGGCGGACGAGGAGACTTCGCGCAGAGTACGGCCCTGGCGCTGGCGCTGCCGACGCAGCACGTCACCCAGCAGGCGACGGAGCAGAATCATCGGTGGCTCCCTCCTCGGACCGCGTAGCCGCATCCTTCACGCCCCACCGTACCGCCTCGCGCTGCGGCCGTGCGGGGAGCGATGTCGTGTTCACTCAGGGCTGCAAACATCAAAACCCCCCGTTCTGTTCCGTATCCTGTGCCAGCTCATTCCCGGACTGTTCGCTCGCAAGCTCCTTCAGGAGCAGTGCGAGTACGCTCCGTACACTCTCCATACGAATTTCCGCGCGGTCGCCGTTCAACCGCAGGGCCTCGACTTTTCCGCCACCGGCGGAACCGGAATCCGCTCCGAAGGGGCCGTCCACGGCCACGAAAACCGTCCCGACGGGCTTCCCGTCCTGGGGTTCCGGACCCGCGACACCGGTCGTCGCGATGCCCCAGTCGGCGCCCAGCGCCTTGCGTACGCCGACCGCCATCTGGGCCGCGACCTGCGGGTCCACCGCTCCGCGCTGTGCCAGCAGGGTGTCGTCGACGCCCAAGATCTCGTGCTTCAACTCGGTGGCGTAGGCGGTCACCGAACCGCGGAACGCCTTGGACACTCCTGGGGCGGCTGTGATTTCCGCCGCAACCAGCCCGCCCGTGAGCGACTCGGCGACCGCGAGGGTCTCGCCCCTCACCGTCAGTAGTCGTACGACGTCGGCGGCCGGAGAGTTCACGCTTCCGTCTCCTCCAACGCGGTCTTGCGCTCGGCGATTCCCTGCCTGCGCAGCACAATGGCCTGTCTTACATAGTCGAGCCCGGTCGCCACGGTCAGCACGACCGCCGCCGCCATCACCCAGAACCTCAGGCTGGCCAGCCAGCCCGTCAGCGCCAGGACGTACATCCCCACGGCCACGCCCTGGGTGAGCGTCTTCAGCTTGCCGCCACGGCTCGCCGGTATGACGCCGTACCGGATGACGAGGAAACGCAACAGCGTGATCCCCAGTTCCCGGCCCAGGATGACGATCGTCACCCACCACGGCAGGTCGCCCAGCGAGGAGAGACAGATCAGCGCCGCCCCCATGATCGCCTTGTCGGCAATGGGATCGGCGATCTTTCCGAAGTCGGTGACGAGGTCATAGGTGCGCGCCAGATGACCGTCGAAGAGATCGGTGATCATGGCGATGGCGAAGGCGGCCCAGGCGAAAGAGCGCCATGCCGGGTCGTACCCGCCGTCGGCCAGCATCAGCGCGACGAAGCCGGGCACGAGGAGCAGCCGGAGCATGGTGAGCAGGTTGGCGACGTTCCAGACGCTGGCCTGGTTGACGGCCGCGGCGGCCAGCTTCCCGCTCCTCGGGGACTTCGCCCCTGTCTGCCGGTCGGAAGCGGCGGGGCCGGCCTGCGAGGAATCCGCCGGGGAGGAGCCGTTCGCCGCCGATGCCGGTACTCCGGTCATCTGCCCGCCTCCTCACTACACCCGAGCGAGCCCGTCAGCGGCTCGGCAACCAGGTCGACACCTTCCGTACCGACCACCTTCGCCTCGACCATACGGCCGACGCTCAGGCCTTCGCCGCTCGTGAGCAGCACCTGGCCGTCCGTCTCCGGCGCCTGGTGCGCCCCGCGGCCGTACACGCCGTCCTCGTCCACGGACTCCACGAGCACGTGCACGGTCTCGCCCAGGCGTTCCTCGGCACGCTGCGAGACGAGCTCCTCGGCCAGCCGGGAGACACGTGCCAGCCGCTCCGCGACGACGTCCTCGCCCAGCTTGTTGTCGTACGTCGCCGCCTCCGTGCCCTCCTCGTCGGAGTAGCCGAAGACGCCGATGGCATCGAGCCGCGCGCCGTTCAGGAACCGCTCCAGCTCCGCCAGGTCGTCCGCGCTCTCGCCCGGGAAGCCCACGATGAAATTGGAGCGCACGCCTGCCTGCGGAGCCTTGCTCCGGATGGTGTCGAGCAGCTCCAGGAAGCGGTCGGTGTCACCGAAGCGGCGCATCGCGCGCAGCACGCCGGGGGCGGAGTGCTGGAAGGACAGGTCGAAGTACGGGGCGATCTTCGGCGTCGAGGTCAGGACGTCGATCAGCCCGGGACGCATCTCGGCCGGCTGGAGATAGCTCACACGCACGCGCTCCAGGCCGTCGACCTCGGCGAGCTCCGGCAGAAGCGACTCCAGCAGGCGGATGTCGCCGAGGTCCTTGCCGTACGAGGTGTTGTTCTCGGAGACCAGCATGATCTCCTTGACGCCCTGCTCGGCCAGCCACCGCGTCTCGTTCAGCACGTCGCTGGGGCGGCGGGAGATGAAGGAACCGCGGAAGGACGGGATGGCGCAGAAGGAGCAGCGCCGGTCGCAGCCGGAGGCGAGCTTCACCGAGGCGACCGGGGCGCCGTCCAGGCGGCGGCGCAGGGGCGCACGGGGGCCGGAGGCGGGCGCCAGCCCGTCCGGGAGATCCGCCGGGCCGTGCCCCGGCAGCGCGACCTCGGTCGCGGATTCCTGGCGCTCGGCGGGGCTGATCGGCAGCAGCTTGCGTCGGTCGCGCGGGGTGTGGGAGGCGTGGATGCCGCCGTTCAGGATGGTCTGCAGACGGTCGGAGATGTCCGCGTAGTCGTCGAAGCTGAGTACGCCGTCTGCCTCGGGGAGGGCCTCGGCGAGCTCCTTGCCGTACCGCTCGGCCATGCAGCCCACCGCCACGACGGCCTGGGTTCTGCTGTGGCCCTTGAGGTCGTTGGCCTCCAGGAGGGCGTCGACGGAGTCCTTCTTGGCGGCCTCGACGAAGCCACAGGTGTTGACGACGGCGACGTCCGCTTCCGCGGCGTCCTCCACGAGCTCCCAGCCGTCCGCCTCCAAGCGGCCTGCGAGCTCCTCCGAGTCCACCTCGTTACGGGCGCAGCCAAGGGTGACGAGTGCGACGGTACGGCGTTCAGGCAT
The DNA here is from genome assembly GCF_040682555.1 of Streptomyces sp. NPDC051172. NCBI lineage: Bacteria > Bacillati > Actinomycetota > Actinomycetes > Kitasatosporales > Streptomycetaceae > Streptomyces > Streptomyces sp. NPDC051172. Next base: position 17,752 of record NZ_JBFBBE010000048.1, on the reverse strand, counting down.
GCGCTCAAGACTACTTTGTCTGACTGACAGCCCACGTCGACGGGGTTGGCCGATCGTGGCCAACCCCGTATGAGCCCTACCCGCTGCCGGCCGACTGTCAGCCGGCCTGGGGGTCGCCCTTCGTATAGGTGAGGCGCTCCACCGCGCCGGACTGGAAGTTGTCGTCGATCTTCTTGCCGTTGACATAGAGCTGGATCGCGCCCGCGTCGCCGAGGACGAGGTTGATCTTCTCGCTGTCCTGGAAGGTCTTGGAGTCGCCCTGCTTGAGGAGCCCGTCGAAGAGCAGCCGGCCGTTGTGGTCCTTGGCCGAGATCCAGCTGCGGCCGTTGGCGGCACTGACCTGGACGGTCACCTTGTCCTGGGGAGCGGCCGCGATGGCACTGTCCGAGGGGTTGGACTTCGGGATGTCGGACTTGCTGCTCTTGGGCGTGGGCGAGGCCGACTTGCTGGTCGAGGGCGTGGATCCCTCGGCGACCTGGGTCTTCGCGCCGCTGTCGTCGCCGCCCTTGAACGCGGTGAACCCGACGAAGCCGACCACGGCGACGATCGCGGCGACCATGGCCGCGGTCCAGTTGGGTCCGCGCCGCTCGGGCCGGATGCGTTCCGCCTCGAAGAGGGGAGCCGCGGGGGTCGGCGCGGGGCGGCCGCCGTGCTCGGCGTCGTACTGCGCGAGCAGCGGGGCCGGATCGAGGTGGACAGCCTTGGCCAGGGTCCGGATGTGGCCCCGGGCGTAGACGTCGCCACCGCAGGGGGCGAAGTCGTCGGCCTCGATGGCGTGCACGATGGCGATGCGGACCCGGGTGGCGTTGGTGACGTCGTCGACGGTCAACCCGGCCGCGATTCGCGCCTGCCGGAGGGCATGGCCGATGGAGCGGTGGGCTTCCGCGCGATCGTCTTCGAACGGACGCTCGTCTGCAGGGGAGTTGCCGATGGACACGGGGGCGCCTTTCGAGCGTTTAAGCCACCTGTGCTGGAGGTTCAGTCTATGGGGGGTGCGAAAGGGTGGGGCAACCGGGCGGTCGGACTTTGTAGCCCATCGGAATGGCCGGACACGCCGATGGTGGGTGCGCGATGGTCGCTTCCCTCAACTTGACGTACGTGGACGGGAAACGGTTGCTCAATGATCCCTTACGGGTGAGTCACGATCGGACATCGGTGACCCTCCCGCGCGAGCCTCTCCTCAAGCCTCCCCGCGGATCACCGCGAGCACGCCGTCCAGCTCGTCGGCCTTCACAAGAACGTCACGAGCTTTCGACCCTTCGCTCGGTCCGACGATGCCCCTGGACTCCATGAGGTCCATGAGCCGCCCGGCCTTGGCGAAGCCGACGCGCAGTTTGCGCTGGAGCATGGACGTCGACCCGAACTGCGTCGACACCACCAGCTCGGCCGCCTGGCACAGCAGATCGAGGTCGTCGCCGATCTCCTCGTCGATCTCCTTCTTCTGCTTGGTGCCCACGGTGACGTCGTCCCGGAAGACGGGCGCCATCTGGTCCTTGCAGTGCTGGACGACGGCCGCGACCTCCTCCTCGGTCACGAAGGCGCCCTGCATACGGGTCGGCTTGTTCGCCCCCATCGGCAGGAACAGCCCGTCACCCTTGCCGATCAGCTTCTCGGCGCCGGGCTGGTCGAGGATGACGCGGCTGTCGGCGAGCGAGGAAGTGGCGAACGCGAGCCGCGAGGGCACGTTCGCCTTGATCAGACCGGTGACGACGTCGACCGAGGGCCGCTGCGTGGCGAGCACCAGGTGGATGCCGGCCGCGCGCGCGAGCTGCGTGATGCGCACGATCGCGTCCTCGACGTCCCGCGGCGCGACCATCATCAGGTCGGCGAGCTCGTCCACGATCACCAGCAGATACGGGTACGGCTGCAGCTCCCGCTCGCTGCCCTCGGGCAGCTTCACCTTGCCGTTGCGGATGGCCGCGTTGAAGTCGTCGATGTGCCGGAACCCGAACGCGGCCAGGTCGTCGTACCTGAGGTCCATCTCCCGTACGACCCACTGGAGCGCCTCGGCGGCCCGCTTCGGGTTGGTGATGATCGGCGTGATCAGGTGCGGGATGCCCTCGTAGGCGGTCAGCTCGACCCGCTTGGGGTCGACGAGGACCATACGGACGTCCTCGGGAGTTGCGCGGACCATGATTGACGTGATCAAGCAGTTGATGCACGACGACTTACCGGAACCGGTGGCTCCGGCCACGAGGACGTGCGGCATCTTCGCGAGGTTGGCCATCACATAGCCACCCTCGACGTCCTTGCCGAGCGCGACCAGCATCGGATGGTCGTCCTCGGCCGCCGCCGCCAGGCGCAGTACGTCTCCGAGGTTGACCATCTCGCGGTCGGTGTTCGGGATTTCGATGCCGACCGCGGACTTGCCGGGGATCGGGCTGATGATCCGCACGTCCGGGCTGGCGACGGCGTACGCGATGTTCTTCGTCAGCGCGGTGATCCGCTCGACCTTCACCGCGGGGCCGAGCTCGACCTCGTAGCGCGTGACCGTCGGCCCGCGGGTGAAACCGGTGACGGCGGCGTCGACCTTGAACTCGGTGAAGACGTTGGTGAGTGACGCGACCACCGCGTCGTTGGCGGCGCTGCGCGCCTTGCCGGGGCCGCCGCGCGTGAGGAGGTCGAGCGAAGGCAGGGAGTAGGTGATGTCGCCGGAGAGCTGAAGCTGCTCGGCGCGGGCGGGCAGGTCACCGGGCGCCTCGGGGGCGGGCTTGGTGAGGTCCGCGACCTCGACCTTCAGCTTCTCCTGCTTGGGGCGCGCGGCCGGCACGGCCTTCGGTGCCGGTGTGGGGGTCGGTGTGCTCTCCTCGCGGTCCCCGACGCTCACCCCCTGGGTGAGGTCGGCGACGATCGGCGAGGGCGGCATACCGTGCAGGACGGCGCCGTCGAGCGCGGCGGCCGCAGCCGCTGCGACGTCCACGGCGTCCATGGGGCGCTGCATGTCGGGCTGCGGCACCGCCGACCTGCGCGGGCGGCCGCGACGCCGCGAGAGGGCCTCCTGCTCCGCGCCGTCGGGGTCGTACGACTCGGGGGCCGGACCACGCCTGCGCGTGCGCGCGGGCAGCGCCTCGCGCCACTGGTCGTCGTAACGCTGATCGTCATCGGTGAACTCGTCCTCCTCCGGATCGTGGAGGACGCCGAGCTTCACTCCGAGCAGCCGCAGCCGCTGCGGAATGGCGTTGACGGGAGTGGCCGTGACGACGAGCAGACCGAAGATCGTCAGCAGCACGAGCAGAGGTACGGCGAGGACGTCGCCCATCGTGTACGTCAGCGGGGTCGCCGCCGCCCAGCCGATGAGGCCGCCGGCGTCCCTTATCGCCTGCATGCCGTCGCTGCGGGCGGGCGCCCCGCAGGCGATGTGGACCTGGCCGAGCACACCGATGACGAGCGCGGACAGGCCGATCACGATGCGGCCGTTGGCCTCGGGCTGCTCGGGATGGCGGATGAAGCGCACGGCGATGACCGCGAGCAGTATCGGCACGAGCAGGTCGAGGCGGCCGAAGGAGCCGGTCACCAGGATCTCGACGAGGTCACCGACGGGCCCGCGCAGATCTGCCCAGGTACCCGCGGCCACGATGAGCGCGATGGCGAGCAGCAGCAGGGCGACACCGTCCTTGCGGTGGGCCGGGTCGAGGTTCTTGGCGCCGTTCCCTATGCCGCGGAAGACGGCGCCGACGGCGTGCGCGACGCCGAGCCAGAGGGCGCGGACGAGCTTGTAGACGCCCCCGGTCGGGTTCGGCGCAGGCTTCGGCGGTGGCGCCGACTTCTTCGCCGCGGCTTTCCTGGCCGGGGCTTTCTTGGCCGGGGCCTTTTTCGCAGCGGCCTTCTTCGCCGGAGCCGCCGCCTTCTTCGCGGGCTGCTTCTTGGCAGCGGAGGGACGTGAGGCCATAGAGGTGAGGTTACCGGTGGAGGCGACAGCGGACACGTGTGCCTACTGCTTCACCCGTTCGTGTCGCCCTGAAGCGGGCGCAGAACTGACGCGTCCTCATGGACAACTGGTCCGCGTCCAGAAGTCAGTTCTGCGAGGACACCGAGGACGCGCTGCCGGCGCCCGGTTCCAAGGCGTCCAGCGCCCGCCGCAACCCCGTGAGTTTGCGTTCGAGATGAGCCGCGGTCGCCACGGCCGCCGCATCCGCCGACTCGTCGTCGAGCTGCTTCGACAGCGCTTCGGCCTGTTCCTCGACCGCCGCGAGCCGCGCCGAAAGCTCGGCGAGCAGGCTGGCGGGCTCCTTGGCCTCGCCCGCCGCGGTCTTGCCGCCGCCGCCCTCCAACTGGAGCCGCAGCAGCGCCGCCTGCTCCCGCAGCTGACAGTTCTTCATGTACAGCTCGACGAAAACCGAGACCTTCGCGCGCAGTACCCACGGGTCGAACGGCTTGGAGATGTAGTCCACCGCGCCGGCCGCATACCCACGGAAGGTGTGGTGTGGGCCGTGGTTGATCGCCGTGAGAAAGATGATCGGGATGTCCCGGGTCCGCTCTCGCCGCTTGATGTGCGCGGCTGTTTCGAAACCGTCCATTCCCGGCATCTGGACGTCCAGCAGAATGACCGCGAAGTCGTCCGTGAGCAGTGCTTTGAGCGCTTCCTCCCCTGACGATGCCCGCACCAGCGTCTGATCGAGCGCAGAGAGGATGGCCTCCAGCGCAAGCAGATTCTCCGGCCGGTCATCGACCAGGAGGATCTTGGCCTTCTGCACCATGGCCCGCCCTCCTCGCCCCGGATGTGCACCGGGCGCCGCCCCTGGGGACGACTCCCTTTCGCCGCCCGTCCTTGTGCCGGTCATCGTAGCCGCACCCCGCCTGTCGCCACACCCTGTCACCGCGATGTCACTGTGCACGTAGCAGAAACGTAGCGGGAGACCAGAAGGTTCCCCGAATCCCGTACTTCTACACGGCTTCGGGCACACTGAGTCAGCAACTCCGCGTGAACATCGATGGTTCCCGTCACTCCCCCCGCATCCACTGCTCCATCACCGACAGCAGATGATCGGGATCGACCGGCTTCGTCACGTAGTCGGAGGCGCCCGACTCGATCGCCTTCTCCCGGTCGCCCTTCATCGCCTTCGCGGTCAGCGCGATGATCGGCAGGCCCGCGAACTGCGGCATCCTGCGGATCGCCGTGGTCGTCGCGTAGCCGTCCATCTCGGGCATCATGATGTCCATCAGGACGACTGCGACGTCGTCGTGCTGTTCCAGGACCTCGATGCCCTCGCGGCCGTTCTCGGCGTACAGCACCGACAGCCCGTGCTGCTCCAGCACGCTGGTCAGCGCGAAGACGTTACGGATGTCGTCGTCGACGATCAGCACCTTCTGGCCGCCGAACCGGATGCCGCGCTGCACCTGCGGCGCCGCGTCCTGCTCGGCGGCCGACCACTGCTCCTGCGTCGCCAGACGCTGGTCGACATCGAGTCCGTGCCTGCGGCGGCGCCTGAAGAGCGCGGCGGCGCCGTTCTGCGTCTCCCGGTACGACCTCACCTCGGCCGGCGTCTCGATCTCCACCTCGGACAGATGAGCGCGCTCCGAGGCGGCCACCAGGTCGCCGACGTTCAAGGAGGGCAGGGCCTGCTGATAGCCCTGCGGCGGCAGTTCGCTGGGGTGCAGCGGCAAATACAGCGTGAACGTCGAACCGCGTCCCGGCTCGCTCTGCGCATGGATCTCACCGCCGAGCAGCTGCGCGATCTCCCGCGAGATCGACAGCCCCAGGCCGGTACCGCCGTACTTGCGGCTCGTCGTGCCGTCCGCCTGCTTGAACGCCTCGAAGATCACGCGCATCTTGCTGGCGGCGATACCGATACCGGTGTCGGTCACCGAGAACGCGATCAGATCCGCGTCCGGGTCGCTCATCGACCCGGCCTCCAGCAGCTGCTCCCGGATCGCCGCCGGCACCTCCCGGCCGGCCGGCCGGATGACCAGCTCCACGGCCCCGGAGTCGGTGAACTTCACCGCGTTGGACAGCAGGTTCCGCAGCACCTGCAGCAGCCGCTGTTCGTCGGTGTGCAGCGTGGCGGGCAGCTCCGGCGACACCCGTACGGACAGGTCGAGGCCCTTCTCCGCGGTCAGCGGCCGGAAGGTGGCCTCCACGTAGTCGACGAGCTGGACGAGCGCGATACGCGTCGGGGAGACGTCCATCTTGCCCGCCTCGACCTTGGACAGGTCGAGGATGTCGTTGATCAGCTGAAGCAGGTCCGATCCGGCGCCGTGGATGGTCTCGGCGAACTCGACCTGCTTCGGGGTGAGGTTGGAGTCCGCGTTGTCGGCGAGCAACTTGGCCAGGATCAGCAGCGAGTTGAGCGGTGTGCGCAGCTCGTGCGACATGTTGGCGAGGAACTCGCTCTTGTAACGCATCGACACGGCGAGTTGCTCGGCGCGCTCCTCCAGGACCTGCCGCGCCTCCTCGATCTCGGTGTTCTTGACCTCGATGTCGCGGTTCTGCTGGGCCAGCAGCTCGGCCTTCTCCTCCAGCTCGGCGTTGGACGCCTGGAGGGCCTTCTGCCGGTTCTCCAGCTCGGCCGAGCGCTCACGGAGTTGCTCGGTCAGCTCCTGCGACTGCTTCAGCAGCTGCTCCGTCTTGGTGTTGACGGAGATCGTGTTGACGCTGGTCGCGATCATCTCGGCGATCTGGTTGAGGAAGTCCTTCTGGATCTGCGTAAAGGGATTGAAGGAGGCCAGCTCGATGACACCGAGCACCTTGCCCTCGAACAGCACCGGAAGGACGATCACTTGTGCCGGCGGTGCCTCGCCGAGGCCGGAGGAGATCTTCAGGTAGCCGCTGGGCGCGTTCTCCACCAGGATCGTGCGCTTCTCCTCGGCGGCCGTCCCGATCAGCGCCTCGCCGGGCCGGAACGACGTCGGCATGGAGCCCATCGAGTAGCCGTACGACCCCAGCATGCGCAATTCGTACGCGTCCTCGCTCTCGGCGTTCAGGTCCTTGCCGTCCATCAGCGGCATCGCCACGAAGAACGCGCCGTGCTGTGCCGAGACCACGGGCGTCAGCTCGCTCATGATCAGGGAGGCCACGTCCTGCAGATCGCGACGGCCCTGCATCAGCGCCGAGATACGGGCGAGGTTGCCCTTCAGCCAGTCCTGCTCCTTGTTGGCGATCGTGGTGTCACGCAGGTTGGCGATCATCTTGTTGATGTAGTCCTGGAGCTCCTGGATCTCCCCGGACGCATCGACGTCGATCTTCAGATTCAGGTCACCGCGGGTCACCGCGGTCGCCACGCGCGCGATGGCGCGCACCTGCCGGGTAAGGTTCCCTGCCATTTCGTTGACGGACTCGGTGAGGTCGCGCCAGGTGCCGTCTACGTCACGCACGCGTGCCTGACCGCCGAGCTGGCCTTCCGTGCCCACCTCACGGGCCACTCGGGTGACTTCCTCGGCGAAGGACGACAGCTGGTCGACCATCGTGTTGATCGTCGTCTTCAGCTCGAGGATCTCGCCGCGGGCGTCAATGTCGATCTTCTTGGTCAGGTCGCCCTTGGCGATGGCGGTGGTGACCATGGCGATGTTGCGCACCTGACCGGTCAGGTTGGACGCCATGCCGTTCACCGAATCGGTGAGGTCCTTCCAGGTGCCCGCCACGCCCGGCACATGCGCCTGACCGCCCAGGATGCCGTCCGTGCCCACCTCGCGGGCCACCTTCGTGACCTGGTCGGCGAACGAACTCAGTGTCTTCACCATCGTGTTGAAGGTGTCGGCCAGCTGCTGCACCTCGCCGCGCGCCTCGATCGTCACCGTCCGCGTCAGGTCGCCGTTGGCGACGGCCGCCGCGACCTGGGAGATGTTGCGCACCTGCATGGTCAGGTTCTTGGCCATCAGGTTCACATTGCCGCTGAGGTCCTTCCAGATGCCCGTGACGCCCGGAACGTGCGCCTGGCCGCCCAGGATGCCCTCGGTGCCCACCTCGCGGGCCACCCGGGTCACCTGCTCGGCGAAACTGGACAGCTGGTCGACCATCGTGTTGACCGTCGTGACGAGCTCGAGAATCTCGCCCTTCGCGTCAACAGTGATCTTCTTGGACAGGTCGCCCTTGGCGACCGCGGTGGTGACCTCGGCGATGTTGCGCACCTGGATGGTCAGGTTGTTCGCCATGAAGTTCACGGACTGGGTGAGGTCCTTCCAGGTGCCGGAGACACCCTGCACCTCGGCCTGACCGCCGAGCTGCCCCTCGGTACCCACCTCGCGGGCGACCCTGGTGACCTCCTCCGCGAACGACGACAGCTGGTCCACCATCGTGTTCAGGGTGTTCTTCAGTTCCAGGATCTCCCCGCGCGCGTCCACGGTGATCTTCTGGGACAGGTCACCTCGGGCGACCGCGGTGGCGACCTGGGCGATGTTGCGCACCTGGGCCGTCAGGTTGCCGGCCATGCCGTTCACGGAGTCGGTCAGGTCGCGCCACACGCCTGCCACGCCGGGCACCTGCGCCTGACCGCCAAGACGACCCTCGGTGCCCACCTCGCGGGCCACCCGGGTCACCTGGTCGGCGAATCCGGAGAGCTGGTCGACCATCGTGTTGATGGTGTTCTTCAGTTCCAGGATCTCGCCGCGCGCGTCCACGTCGATCTTCTGGGACAGGTCGCCCTGGGCGACCGCGGTCGTCACCTGGGCGATGTTGCGCACCTGGGCCGTCAGGTTGCCGGCCATGCCGTTGACGGAGTCGGTGAGCTCCTTCCACGTACCTGCAACACCCGGTACGACCGCCTGGCCGCCCAGCCGACCCTCGGTGCCCACGTCCCGGGCCATCCGCGTCACCTGGTCGGCGAAGGACGACAGCTGGTCCACCATCGTGTTCACGGTGTTCTTCAGCTGGAGCATCTCGCCGGAGACGTCCACGGTCACCTTCTGCGACAGATCGCCGTTGGCGACCGCCGTCGTCACCTGGGCGATGTTGCGCACCTGGCCGGTGAGGTTGCGGAATGCGGTGTTGACCGAGTCGGTCAAGTCCTTCCAGGTACCGGCCGCGCCGGGCACCTGCGCCTGCCCGCCCAGCTCACCCTCGACACCGACCTCCCGGGCCACCCGCGTGACCTCGGAACCGAACGACGACAGCTGATCCACCATGCCGTTGACGGTGTTCTTCAGCTCGAGCATCTCGCCGGCCACGTCGACGGTGACCTTCTGGGAGAGGTCACCGTTGGCCACCGCCGTGGTGACCGCCGCGATGTCCCTCACCTGAATGGTCAGATTCCGGAACACCGTGTTGACGGAGTCCGTCAGGTCCTTCCACGTACCCGCCGCGCCCGGCACGTTCGCCTGGCCGCCCAGCTGTCCCGCGGCGCCGACCTCGTTGGCCACACGCGTGACCTCGTCCGCGAAGATCCGCAGCGTCTCCGTCATCTGGTTGATCGTGTCCGCGAGCTGCGCGACCTCGCCGCGTGCGGAGACGGTGACCTTCTGCGACAGGTCACCGCTGGCGACCGCCGTGGTGACCTGGGCGATTCCGCGCACCTGTGCCGTCAGGTTGCCGGCCATGAGGTTCACCGAATCGGTGAGGTCCTTCCACACCCCGGCCACACCCGGCACCTGCGCCTGCCCACCGAGCTCGCCCTCGGTGCCCACCTCACGCGCGACTCGCGTCACCTCGGAGGAGAAGGACGACAGCTGGTCCACCATCGTGTTGACGGTGTTCTTCAGCTCCAACATCTCGCCGGCGACATGAACGGTGACCTTCCGCGACAGATCACCCTTGGCCACCGCGGTCGTCACCAGGGCGATGTCCCGCACCTGGGCCGTCAGCCGGTACGCCATCGTGTTGACGGAGTCCGTGAGGTCCTTCCACGAACCCGACATGCCACGCACTCGTGCCTGCCCGCCCAGCTTGCCCTCGGTGCCCACCTCGCTGGCCACGCGCGTGACCTCGTCGGTGAAGGTCGACAGCTGATCGACAAGGTTGTTTACAGTCCGTCCGACCTTGAGGAACTCCCCGCGCAACGGATGCCCGGTCCCGTCCGGCGCCTGCGTCCGCAGCTCCATACGGGGCGAGAGATCGCCCTCCGCGACCGCGGACAGCACCCGGCCGACCTCGGAGACGGGCCGTACGAGGTCGTCCACGAGCGCGTTCGACGCCTCGATGGCGGCCACCCAGGAACCCTCGTAGGCGCCCGTCTCCAGCCGTTCGGTGAGCTTGCCCTCACGGCCCACCATGCGCCGCACCCGCGACAGCTCACCCGTCAGATGGAGATTCCGGTCGGCCACCTCATTGAAGACCGCCGCGATCTCCGACATCACGCCGTCTCCGGACACCGTGAGCCGCTTGCGGAAGTTCCCGTCGCGCATCGCCACGAGAGCCGCCAGCAGCCTGTTCAGAGAAGCCGTGTCCACTGCGGTCGTCCCGCCGCGCGGTTTGCGCTGGTTGTTCAGGGACTGTCCGCCTTTCGCGCGCGTCTTAGTGCCCCGCGTCGCTGCGCCAGACTCCACTGTGTCCCTCCCGCAGGGGTCGACCGTTACTGCTGTGCTCCGGTACTACCGCTGGACGTACCAGTTGTTGCTGCCTGTTTCTGCCCGATGTACCAGGCCGCACCACGGGCTGCTGCCCACTGCACACGGAAGCCACTCGGCCTGTCCGGACCTTCACAAGAAGCTTGCCCAGTGTTTCACCCTGCCTGAACCCGGCCATAACAGTTCGGCAGCTTCGCACATCGTCCGCACACCCTCTGGGCGGAAACACTGCAGACCGGCATCCGCATGGCCGTCGAAGGTAAGTAACCTTGCATGCGGCTGTCCAGCCGCGCCGGTCCGTCCGGCCTGGGCGGTGGCACGAGAACGAGCGGGCATCGGAGGGGCGGCCGCACACATGACCACCGGACTGATCCCGGGGGGACAGCCCCCGGACCCCCGGCCGACGGGCGGTCTGCCGCATCAGCGGCACGAGCCGGTCGGCCAGGCAGCCCTGCCCGTCGACAACCGGCCGAGGAGTTCTGTGATCACCGCGCGCGCGGCCGCCAGCTTCGAGCCCGTCGGACGATCGGTAGCGACCGCCCGCTCCTTCGTCCGCGACACCCTCCAGGGCTGGGGCTTCGCCGACATCGTCGACGACGCCGTGGTCCTCACCAGCGAGCTGGTCACCAACGCCGTCGTCCACGCGGGCACCTCCGCGGACGTCCTGTGCCTGCGCAGCGACGAGGGCGTACGGATCGAGGTGGCCGACCGGTACCCGGAGCGCGAGATCCCCCTCCAGGGTCATGCCGTCAACATGGGCAGCCCGGACCGCGAGGGCGGCCGGGGACTCCAGCTGTGCGCCGCACTCGCAGGCCGCTGGGGTGTCGAGTACACGCCCACCCACAAGCAGGTCTGGTTCCAGCTCGACCTCCCGGAGCGCGCCGTGGGCACCCGCGCCGCCGGCCCGTCCCTCCCCGCCGACCTCCTCCCCCTCGCCGACGGGCGGGTCCGCGTCGCGGTCGTCCAGATCGACCGCAGCGGCTCCATCACTTCGTGGAACGAGGACGCGGAGGAACTCTTCGGCTACCCCGGCGAACAGGTGATCGGAAAGCCCCTTACCGATCTCGCCGCGTGGCCGCACACCCCGGGCACCAGCACCGGTATCGCGGAGGCCCTCCAGCTCTCCCGCTGGGAGGGCAGCTACGGCATAAGGGGCGCCAACGGCCGCGTCACCCCCGTGTACGCCTCCCACCTCCGCGTCCGCGACACGGGCGGCGAACCGTCCACCGTCTGCCTCCTCGTCCGGGACCACGAACGGGCCGTCCTGCAGACACCGCTGCGCATCCCGGCCTCCGACACGGCACCCGCCGCCGACGGACAGAGCACCGACCCCTTCGAGGTGTTCATCGGCTCTCCGGCCCCGGACGACCTCGACGGTCTCCTCCAGCGCACGGTGGAACGCGCCCGTGACATGCTCGACGCCGACTCCGCCTTCCTGCTCCTGGCGACCGACGACGAGACGGAACTGGAGGTCCGCGCCTCCACCGGCCTGCCCTCCGCCCGGCAGCGCTTCGCGCGCGTGCCCGTCGAGGCAGGCCCCGGCCGCTACGGCTCGGCCCGCATGCCGGCCGTCCACGACGACCTCACGGCCGTACCGGGCGCCGTACCGCTCCTCAGCGGCACGGGCATGCGCTCGGTCGTCACCGTCCCCCTGAAGGTCGAGGGCCGCCTCACCGGCTCCCTCGGCGTGGCGGCCGAGAGCCCCCGCAGATACTCGAACGAAGAAGCCCTGCGCCTCCAGTTCGCCGCGGACCGCATCGCGTTGGCCGTCGAGTCGGCCCGCCTCGGCGAACTGGAACGCCTGCGCCGAGGCTCACTGAGCTTCCTCGTCGAGGCCTCCGACCTCCTGGCAGGCACCCTGGACCGCGACCAGACCCTGGCCCTGATGGCCCAGATGACGGTCCCCACCCTCGCCACCTGGTGCGCCGTCTACACGATCGCCGACCAGGCCTCCGAGCCCTATCTGTCGTACGTCCTGCACGAGGACGAGGAACTCATCGACGGCATCAAGTCGCTGCTGTCGAAGGTCCCGCCGCCCGACCCGGTACCCACGCCCGGCGCCCGCGTGTGGACGGCCCCCGGCGAGGTCGCCCACCGGGCGGCCCTGCGCAGCTCCATGCGGAGCCTGGGGCTGAGCGGCGGCCCAACCCACCAGATCGCCTCGGGCATCGGCCCCACGCTCGCCACCGCCTCCGCCGTCGGCGGCGAAACCGTCGTACTCCCCCTGGTGGCGCGCAACCGAGTCATCGGCATGCTGACCCTCGGCAAGCCCACCGACGAACACTTCCGCCAGGAAATCCTGGAACTGGCCGAGGACCTGAGCCGACGGGCCGCCCTGGCCCTCGACAACGCCCGCCTGTACTCGGAGCGCACGGCCATCAGCCAGTCCCTCCAGCGCAGCCTCCTGCCCCCGGAACTCCCGGAGATCGACGGCGTGGAGGTCGAGGTCATCTACCGCGCGGCCGGCGAGGGCAACGAGGTCGGCGGCGACTTCTACGACCTCTTCCCGATCAGCGACGACGCCTACGGCTTCGCCATCGGCGACGTCTGCGGTACGGGCCCCAACGCGGCGGCGGTCACGGGCCTCGCCCGGCACGCTCTCCGCCTCCTGGCCCGTGAGGGCCTCAGCGGCCCGGCGGTCCTGGAGCGACTGAACTCGGCCATTCTCGACGAGGGCGCCCGCAGCCGCTTCCTGACCCTTCTCTACGGCGAGCTACGGCCGCAGGAGGACGGCAGCGCCGAGCTGAAGGTGGTCTGCGCCGGCCACCCCCTCCCGCTCCGCCTGCGCCAGGACGGCACCGTCGAACCGGCCGCCGAACCCCAGCCGCTCCTGGGCGTCATGGAGGACCTGGAGCTCTACGAGCAGACGGTCACCCTCGACCCTGGCGACGTCCTTCTGTGCGTCACGGACGGCGTCACCGAGCGCCGTGAAGGCACCCGCATGCTCGGCGACGACGGCCTCACCGACGTCCTCACCACCTGCACCGGTCTGACAGCCGGCGCGGTTGCCGCCCGCATCATGCGCGCGGTGGAACGCTTCGCATCCGACGCCCCGTCCGACGACATGGCAATCCTGGCGATGCGGGTCCCGGGCCTCCACAAGGACTGAGGGATCCGCGAGTACGAAAAAGGTAGCAGCAGGGTGTGGCTGTGTGGTCACACGCCAGCGGGGGTGAGGGCGTGCGGGATCCACGCCCCGGTGGTGAAGAGGCGCTTGAGGGCGTCGTAGCGTCCGATGCCCCACTTGCCGGCCGTGGACAGGTAGGACTGGACGATCGCGAAGTCCGCGAGTCCTTGGAGGGTGCGCCAGCAGCCGCCGGAGGAGCGTTGCTGGACCTTGGCGGGACGGATGTCGCGTTCGGACTGGTTGTTGGTGAAGGGGACGGCGAGGTCGGTGGTGAAGCGGAGGATGACTTCGCGGTGGTCTTCGAAACGGCGGGCGAGGGTACGGGCGTGCGCGGCCAGCTCGCTTGAGCGGTGCCGGTTGTCGCTGCGGGCACGGGCCAGGGCGCCGGTGTAGAGGCGTTGGACGGCGGTCAGTTCACCGGCGCTCAGCGCGTCGCGGCCCGCTTGGCGGGCGGCGTGTGCGAGGCGGTTGGCCTCCAGCAGGGTGTCGGCCATCGCACGGGCCCACAACTGGCCTTCGGGGTCGGCTTCGTGGATGCCGCGCAGGTCGCGCAGCAGGTGGGCGCCGCACCAGGCGTGCAGGACGTTGTCCAGGTGGGTGTAGCCGACGTAGCCGTCGCGGGCCAGGACCCCGCTGAGGTGGGGCAGGACGTCCCCGGCGTCGATGGTGGCGGCCGAGCGGTCGCCGGTGTGCATGAGGGTGAGGTGTTCGGTGGCGGCGACGTGCAGGTAGCGGGTGGCGCCGGCGGTGCGGGTGAAGGTCTCGTCGGCGTGGACCACCGGCGCGGTGATGATCAGGGCGCGGACGGCGGGCAGGAAGGTCTCTTCCAGCAGACGGGCCGCACGCCCCCGCAGGGACGCGGCGAACCCGGTCGACACGCGCGCGGCGCACAGTTCCATGACCAGCAGCGTCGAGCGGTGCACAGGGATGTGGTCGCCCAGTACCGCGTCGGCGACCTTGGCGGTGATCTCGGGCCCGTACTGGGCCGGGCTCTCGATACCGGCGGGGAAGGCCCCCGCGGCCCTGATGCCGCAGCCGGGGCAGGATTTGACCTCGGCCGCGTACTCGGTGACCTCGACGGGAGCGGGCTCGGGCAGGTCGTAGACCTGCCGTCGGCGTACCGCACCCACCGGCACCTCGGCCGGCAAGACGGCGCAGCCCGGGCACGAGGCTGGAGCGGGGATCATGATCCGGTGGTCTGGTGCTTCGGCCTGCCGCAGCGTGGTGCCTGGGTCTCCCGGCTGCTTGCCGGGCTTGCGGCCCGACCGGGTACGCGAGGAACCACCCCGGGGGCGGCGTCCCGGCCCGTCCGAGGACGGCGGCTTGGAGGAAGTGGAAGAGTCCTTCGACAGCCGCAGCACCAGTGCCTGGACCTGCGCGGTCAGCTCCCCGACCTGCACCAGCAGGGCATCGATCCGTTCGTCCTTGACCGCCTCGCGCTCACGCGCGGCGGCCAACTCGCCGCGCAACACAGCGAGTTCGGCAGCGAGCACCTCATCGGAGCGTGCGGGATCGGACACCCCACGAGCCTATCGATCACCGAACCCGAACTGCCAACCAGCCTCACCCTGCTGAATAGTCATCCCGGGCCCTGTCGGTCCCGCCCCGTGGCCGGGAAAATCAGGCGTGGTGCCTGTCCGGAGGACGTCGATCTAGCTTGGTGTCGCAGGTCGAACCCGTTGAATAGTCGGACGCGGGGACCGAGCGCAGGAGTCCAGTGATGTTGCCGCGAGCACGCAAGAGAGCTTCTTTGAATCCTGTGGTCCCTGATGGGCGGGCACCGCTTCCGGTGCGGGACGCGAGGGGCGGGGACAGGACATGGATGTACTCGAGGAGCGGTGCGGGGGCGCTGATCTGAGCAAGGCGGATGTGAAGGTATGCATCCGGGTGCCGGGCGCCGGCAAGCGTGCCCGCTATGAGATCCGTTCGTTCTCCACGATGAGCGACGGCCTGCTGGAGTTGCGGGACTGGCTGGTGGCGAACGGGATCACCCGGATCGGCATGGAGGCGACGGCATCGTTCTGGAAGCCGCTGTTCTACCTCCTGGAGGCGACCGAGGGGATCGAGCCGTGGCTGCTGAACGCCCAGCACATCAAGACCGTCCCCGGGCGTAAGACCGACGTGAAGGACTGCCAGTGGATCTGCCGGCTGGTCGAACACGGTCTGGTCCGCCCCAGCTTCGTACCCCCGCGCGATATCCGCCAACTGCGGGACCTGACCCGCTACCGGACCGAGACCGTCCGCGACCGGGCCCGCGACGTGAACCGGCTGGCGATGTTCCTGGAGGACGCCGGGATCAAGCTGTCCTCGGTGGTGTCCGACATCACCGGCCGCTCGGCACGGGCGATGCTGGATGCCCTGGTGGCCGGAGAACGCGACCCGCGGATGCTGGCCAACCTCGCACTCGGCAGCCTGCAGGGCAAGGTCCCGCTGCTGACCCGCGCCCTGACCGGCGGCTTCAGCGAACACCACGCCTTCATGGTTGCCTCGATGCTGCGGGCCATCGACGAGGCCGACGACCGGATCGTTCGCCTGAGCGAGGAGATCAACCGGCAACTCCAGCCACTGCGGCAGCAGGTCGACCTCCTGATCACCATTCCCGGCATCAGCCTGACCCTGGCCCAGGTCCTGATCGCCGAGGTGGGCGTGGACATGGGCCGCTTCGCCACCGCCGGGCACCTCGCCTCCTGGGCCGGAATGTGCCCCGGCAACAACGAATCGGCGGGCAAACGGCAGTCCGGACGAACCCGTCACGGAGACACCTGGCTCAAGACCGCCCTGTTCATGGCCGGCACCAGCGCCGCCCGCTCCAAGAACACCTACCTGGGCGCACAGTTTCGGAGGCTGGTCCCGCACCGCGGCGCGAAACGCGCGACCGTCGCAGTCGGGCACTCCATCCTCGTCGCCACCTGGCACATCCTCCACGACCTTGTCCCGTATCACGACCTCGGCGCCGACCACTTCACCAACCGGCTCGGCAAGGAACGACAGACACGACGCCTGCTCTCGCAACTCGCCGCCCTCGGCCTCGACATCACCGTCACCCCACGCGAGGACACCTGAACTGCACCGACGTGCTTCAGCTGACGAGATTTTCAAGAGAGCTACCGAAAAAGGCCCCGCCCAATTGGGCGGGGCCTTCCGGTTGGAGCCCCCAAACGGAATCGAACCGTTGACCTTCTCCTTACCATGGAGACGCTCTACCGACTGAGCTATAGGGGCCTGTCACCTTGGGAAGATTTCCCCGCAGCAACGAAATAGATCGTACCCCGAACAGACACGTGCTCCCAACCGCGTCGTGCAGTGCCGACCGCCCGCTCAGAAAGCAGGCTGAAGCAATCCACCCAGTGCATTGCACGCGCCCACGATCCGCTGCATGTCCCGCTTGGTCAACGTGGCGTCGACGGGAAGCGCAAGGGTCTCGTCGGCGGCCCGCTCGGTCTCGGGCAGTGACACGCACCGGCGGAATTCCGGCAGCCGGTGCACAGGCGTCTTCACCGGCACCCGGCACTCAACTCCCCTGGCGCGCACTGCCCGAGCGAAGGCATCCCGGTCCGGCCGCCCGTTCCCCGGCACCCGCACGACGTACTGCTGGTAGGTGTGCCCGTCACCGCCGTCTGGTGTCCGCACACCCCTCAACTTGGCGTCGAGATAGGCGGCCCGCTCCCTACGCTGAGCGATCTCTTCGTACGGAACCTCGGACTCGCCCTGCTCCAGGACCAGAAGCCCGTGCCGCTGCCCCACACCGTGCAGCCGCGCGATGTCGGCCGGCCGACCGAAGCGGTGTACGACAACGACCGCCGCCGTGCGCGGAGTTATGGCTGCTTCGACAGCGGCCGGGTCGAGGCAGTACGTCAGCGGATCTATGTCGGCGAACGCCGGCAGCCCGCCGACGAGGGCGACAGCCCCGGCGACCTCGGAGTTACCGAAGGCCGGCACGACAACCTCGTCACCGACTCCGACGCCGGCGGCCCTGAGCATTGCAGCAGTACCCATGCTCCGGATGGTTGTTGCGCAACGTGAACTTCAAGTGACGGAGAACAAAAAAGGGTTGGACCCCGAACCAAAGTTCAGGATCCAACCCTTTGAATAATTGGTTCGGCGGCGTCCTACTCTCCCACAGGGTCCCCCCTGCAGTACCATCGGCGCTGTAAGGCTTAGCTTCCGGGTTCGGAATGTAACCGGGCGTTT